>JAITBC010000374.1 GCA_031283785.1 Tannerella sp.
GCCCGAACGTTGCGTGTCGTTGGCAATGGGTATACCGTCCACGACAATCAGAGGATGCTGGTCGCTGCTGAAAGAAGAGTTTCCACGGATAGAGATACGTGAAGAAGCGCCCACCGAACCACCGAAGCGGTTGACCTGTACTCCGGCGACTTTCCCTGTCAGCGAACCTGTCACACTGAGCTGTCCGGCTTTGGTAAGTTCTTCGGATTTCACTTCCTGAATAGCGTATCCCAGCGATTTCTTTTCACGGGTAAATCCAAGGGCTGTTACGACCACTTCGTCCAGCGCCTGAACATCTTCTCCCATAATAATGGTTAACTGCGTCCTGCTTCCAACGGTAACTTCCTGGGTTGTATATCCCAGAAAAGAAACAAGCAAAACCGTTTCGGTTCCATTTACTTTCAGTTCGAAACTGCCATCCAGACCGGTTACTGTGCCGTTGGTAGTTCCTTTCTCCAGGACAGTAACCCCGACAAGCAGTTCGCCGTTCGCGTTGGTCACTTTACCTGAAACTGTGAACGGTTGCTGTACAGCCGTCACATTCTCCACATCATCTTTTGGTGCAGCATAGGCAAACGATGCGTTTACCCCTGCAACCAGACAAATCATTGTCGCAATTTTCAGAATCTTTTTCCGAAACAATGCATAAGGAATAAATAAATTTACGTGTTTCATATTAATTTAATTAATTATGTATTAAATTACAAATAGAAATATTTTCTTCGGAGAAATATTGCAGAAGAAAAGCATACATATCAGGGTCGTATGCCTTCAGTTTTTCTCTTCGGTTTATACTGTTGTGCACTCCATTGGGTTCTTCGGAATATCTGTTACAGTTAAAAAAAGACTGTACCGTTTCGGCAAAATATTCCTCTTTATTTGAGAGAGCGTATGTATCTTTCCACAATCCTTTTTCTTTGGCATTATTCAGGAGGGCGGTCAGCCGTTCGTCAAAATCCGGTTCAATTCCTGCTATTCCCACCATGTGAATAATGTGTGAAAATTCATGAATAAGAATATTTTCACCTTCATAACGGTCTCCCTGCAAGCAGATAAGGTTTTCTTCTCCGCAACTTGCGCTTATTCTGTCTTCCGGAGCGCCGCCAAAACCGCGTGTCCTTTTGTTCCAGTAGACCAGTTCCTCCTCTGTTTTTCCGAGATGCCGATATTCGGGCAGGTCAAGCGTCTGTTCCTTTTCACCGATTATCATAACCTTGCAGCCTTCTTTCCGCATACAGTCCGCTATATCCGGTCTTTTTGCCAGCATTCCGGAAATAATTCTGCAGGCAGCCGGCAACGCTTCGTCTCTTACCTGTTGAGAAGATACGACCGGAAAACCGTCAGCGTCGGCATACTTTTTATAGAAAGCCGTATCTATGCTTGAGTAAAGAATTGCAGGGACAGATGTTACTGCCGGCATATCCTTTCCTTCATTTATTGCGGACTTTTTCGACTGCCGGCTTCCGCATCCGGTCAGTCCGGCTATTGCCAGAACAAGAAACAAGTTAAAACCGTTCAATCTTTTCATCATTTTATATTATTGAAAAACTTTCCATTCAATCACGCCGCTGGAATATCCAATGTCAGCCGCCGTATTTTTTTGAAGTTGAACTGCCATTTTCAGAGCAGTCGTAGTAACCGGCTCAAATGTTACTCGGTTGTAACAGTCCGTTTCGGTTTCATAAGGAGAAGGGTTCTTCACCTCTTTCCATTGTTTACCTTCTCTGTACATCAGTTTCCATGATTCGGGGGCTTTGTATATCACATCATAATGGTCAAAAGCCAGCCAGTAAACTTCCACGGCGGAAACGGTTTCCGGTTTGTCAAATTCGTATGCAATTGATTTTTCCGTACCAGATTCGAACCACCAGCAGTGGTAAGGAGTATTAATATCGGACGAAGATGAGGGTTCAAACTGATCATTGTATCCCCAACCGCCTGCGGTACGGGCTTTTGATGCGATAGTCGGTTCCGGTTTTACAATAGCGTCTTCTGCTTTTTCCGGCGTCCATACAATCATTTGCCCTTTTCCTCGATTGTTCCATGTACTGTAGGGAATCGCCTTGAATGTAAACGGTTTTTCGACATGTTTGCTGCCGCTTTCCTTCCTCTCGACCATAAAGGCGTCGCCGGTCAGTACGACAACTCCATTGAGCGTATTTTCTTCGAAATGCGCGTCTATTTTTGAATCACGGGGGATTACAATATCAAAAAGATATTCTTTGGGCTGGTCAATGCTTTCCAGCGCATAAACTACAGGACCCCGTTCCATCGCCAACAGACCTTTATTGTAAGCCACTTGTTTGCAGGACTGTACTCTCCTTACCGGCATATCAATGGAAAGCGCCACTTTATCGCCTTTCTCCCATTTTCGCTCAAGAACGGCATATCCATGTATGTTTTCCGGATTTACGGTTTTGCCGTTTACTGTTATTCTAACTGCAGCGCCGGCAGAATCAACATAATGATACAGTTCAGAAGGTACCGGTTTGTTTTTCGCCCAACCCGGAATGCGGAGCATCAGAGAAAAACGTTCTGTTCTGGAAGGATTAACCGTAAGCGTTATTTCGCCATCCCACGGATAGTTTGTTTCCTGTAACAGTTCTACTTCGGTATTTTCAATCTTCACTGCAGCATTTCCTTTTACATATAAATTTACGAAAATACTTTGCTGACCGGTTGCATAGACATATCCCGGAATTGAAGCCATAAAACGTGTTATATTTCCCGGACAGCAGGCGCATCCGAACCATGCTTCCCTGTCATGACTGCCGTTTGAAGCCATCGGATTATCGTAAAAAAACCTGTCGCCGCTCAACGAAACTCCGGCAACAAGTCCATTGTACAGAGTTCTTTCCAATACGTCCACATATTTGGATTCACCAGTAGCCAAAAAGAGGCGATGATTCCAGAACACATTGGCGATTGAGGCGCAAGTTTCGCAATAACTGTTGAAATTGTTCAATTCATAATCCGGACCAAATCCTTCGCCCTGAGCGCGCGAGCCTGTACCGCCGGAAAGATAGAGTTTTCTGCCGGTCATATTGTCCCATATCCGTTTTACGGCATTGAGCAGGGCGTCATCTTGCTGCAATACGGCTACATCGGTTACTCCGGAATAGAAATAACCGGCACGCACGGCATGTCCTGCTATTTCATCCTGTTCCATTACCGGTTTATGGTCCTGACTGTATATACCAGGATTGCGTCCATTTGAAAGACGACCGGCTTCATCGACAAAATACCGCGCCTGCTCTAAATATTTCTGTTCGCCGGTTATCTGATACAGTTTAACCAGCGCCATCTCGATAATCGGATGCCCCGACGGGTATTTTATCTGTTTTTCGCCCAAGCCGAATGTTTTGCATACCAGATCGGCATTTTTAAGTGCAACGTTCAGTAAGGTATGTTTGCCGGTGGCTTTGTGATGAGCAACGGCAGCCTCGTAGAGATGTCCGCTGTTGTAAAGTTCATGGCTGTTTATCTTTTCCCATCGGGATTTTCCCCACCATCCCGACAGTCGTTCGCATTTGTTTGTTACGCAAGTCGTCAAATAGCCGTCAGGCTCTTGAGCGGCAGCAATAAGCGTTATT
>JAITBC010000384.1 GCA_031283785.1 Tannerella sp.
AATAACGCTCAATTATAATCTGCGCCATAACCTCTTCCGGAAAATAGGCGTATCGTCGATAGACCTTCAGCTGGTAGGGAACAACCTGTATATATGGGATAAAGTGGAAATGTTCGATCCCGAACAGGCAAGGTTTAACGGAGTTGTTTATCCGATCCCGACCACTTATGCCCTGCAGATGTATATTAATATGTAGTTAATCATTAAAATGAAATCAGATGAAAAAAATATTAAATGAAATCAGAGTGCTTACAATGCTGCAACTGTTGTTGCCGGTACTGTTCATTACAGGCTGCAGGGATTATCTGAGTGTGGATAATTATTTCAGCGACGAGTTGAAGCTCGACAGCGTGTTCAGCCAGGCACGGTACGTCCGCGCCTATATGTGGAGTACGGCGTCACTGTTTACGGACGAAGGTTCCCTGCATCAGAATTCCTATACGCCCGGTCCGCTGGCAACCGACGAGGCGTTCACGGTATACGGCACGCAACATGGTTATAACGGAATGCGTTTTGTACTCGGCGAAATTACAGCCAGCAACACCTATTCATTCGGATCGCAATGGTCTGTCTGGTACAGGGTGATCCGCAAATGCAACACGATCTTTGCCCGCATGGATGAGGCCTACGACCTGACAACGGAAGACCGGGTAAACATACTGGGTAACACACGTTTCATCAGGGCTTATGCCTATTATAACCTGCTGCTGAATTTCGGCCCGCCCATCCTGCTGGGCGACGAAATCGTGGCTTCGAACGAAGACCTTGGCTATTACGATCGCGGACGGAATACATACGACGAAACGGTGGAATATATATGCAACGAGTTGGAAGAAGCCTCCGTCCTGCTTCCGATGTCCCTGCCGCTGATGGAATTCGGCCGTCCGACGAAAGGAGCGGCGTACGGACTGATCGCCCGTCTGCGGCTGTATCATGCCAGCCCCCTGTTTAACGGCGGTTCGGCAGCACGAAGTTATTTCGGGCGGTGGATGCGTAAAACGGACGGTGTTCATTATGTATCACAGACGTACGACGAGAAACGCTGGGCGCTGGCTGCCGCGGCGGCGAAACGGGTGATGGATATGGGCGCCTACCGCCTTTATACGACCCAGGCCGACAGGGAAACGCCCGAAATGCCGGAAGGCGTGGACGTATCCGAAGCCACAGGCGACCCGGATTATTACAAGTCGTGGGACGAAGGCGGCGCTGCGGGAATCGACCACTTCAGATCCTATTCGGAAATATTCACGGGAGAAGCCATCATCCCGACCAATCCGGAATATGTGTGGGGACGGCGCAGTGGAACCCTGACGGGGAATACCCAGATGTCGTTCCCAAATACGGCGGGAGGTTGGAATGGCATGGCGGTTCCGCAAAAAATCATCGACGCCTATTCGATGGCGGACGGGCGCAGCATTGATAATTCGAGCGAATGGTATCCGTATTCGGAAACCGGTTTCACGAGCACCGAAAAAACCTTTTCCGGCTACCGCCTGCTGACTCAGGTGTACAACATGTATGTGAACCGTGAAATGCGTTTCTATGCGTCGATCGGGTTCAGCGAACGCTTTTGGACGATGTCGTCCTGTACCTCGGCCGGATATTACAACCAGCGCATTGCCTATCATTACGACGGGAACAACGGAAAAGTGAGTTCGACCGACCCGCTCAACTATCCCCCGACGGGATATGTCATCACAAAATTTATCCACCCGACAGACGCATGGACGATGGACAACGCCCGGCGGATGGACAAGGCGTATGCGATGGTTCGTTATGCCGATATCCTGCTGATGTACGCCGAAGCGCTCAATAACCTGACGACTCAGCATACGGTCACCCTCGGCGAAACGGAATATGTTGTCGGAAGAAATACGGAAGAAATACGGAAAGCCGTCAATCAGGTACGTCACCGCGCCGGTCTGCCGGGACTGTCGCAGGCACAGCTGAGCGATCCCGGTGAGGTGCAGCGGCAGATCGTGAAAGAGCGCATGATCGAACTCCTGTTTGAAAACCACCGGTACTTCGATATCCGCCGCTGGGGCATCTACGAGGAAGTAGAAAACGAACCCATGATGGGAATGAATATGGATGCCAACAAGGACGGATTTTATCGCCGTGTGATCCCGAATACCTCGCGTGTAGGGTCCCGGATTGTCAACCGGAAATTAGTGTTTGTACCGATACCGCTCGGAGAAGTGCGCCGCCTGCCGTCGCTCGACCAGAATCCGGGATGGGAAGATTAATTGATATTTAATGAATGAATAAAAACAGAAAGAGATGAAAAATAATATAAATCGTTATTTGTTCGCGTGTGTTATCCTGTGCCTGTCCGCCTGTGACCGCGACGGGGTATTTGAAAAGGAACAGTACAAGAATGTATTTGCCTTAGTGAGTGAAAGCGACAATGTATCGCCCAAACTGCACGACCTGGAAGAATCCGAGTCGATCGGGTATATATCGGCATCGATGGGCGGGACGAACTCGACCGGCCGTGACGTGCGGATTCGGCTGGAGGAAGACCCCTCCCTGATTGAAGACTATAATGTAGCATCGTTTGATGTGGATGCTTCAAGCTATCATCCCCGGATGCCGTCCGACCGGTACGATATCGAAACGCTGTCGTTAGTCATTCCGGCAGGTGAGATAGCGGGTACGATCCCCATCCGGATTCGACCCCGGGGATTGTCGCCTGATTCGTCGTATTTTATCGCGCTCAAGGTGGTTTCATTCGATACATACGAGGTGAATCCCGAAAAAACTTACGTACTCTACCGTGTTCGTACGAAAAACCGCTGGGCTGTGGGCGACGGTTCGACCAATTATAACATGAGGGGACGCCTGCGGCTTGGCTCCTCCGAAATCGAAGTGCCGGGCACAAAAATCATGGCTCCGATCAGCGCAAACGAAGTACGCGTCATGGCCGGGAATGAATTGTATGAGTCGAAAATCGTTACGCTCCGCAAAGGCGCCATGGTGCTGGAGATAAATCCCGACTACACGGTGAAAATCAAACCTTATGCCAATCTGGATATAAGCCAGATAGACGGCGATTCCGACTTTCCGAACATTTTTTTCGTGGAAGACGACGGATTTAAGACCTATAAAACGTTCCTGTTGTATTACAGATATAACTTTGGTGGAACGGAAAAGGTGATGAAGGAAGAACTTCGTCTTGAGTTTAATAAAGATCTGGACGATTATGAGTGGTAAGTTTTAAACAGGAAATAAGAAGATGAAGAAAAATATGAAATCAATTGTATTAAGATTTGCTGTCCTGTCGTGCAGTGCATTACTGACAATGAGTTGCAGCAAATATGAAAGGACGGAAGTTGAGCCGTCGATCTATGTCGATCACATGACATTGAAGCTGTTTACGGGCGAAACGATTCAGCTTCAGGCCAGTCCGAGCGAAGCGACCTACGAATGGACGAGCGAAGACGGCGAGGTGGCCACCGTATCGTCATCTGGATTAGTTACGGCAACAGGCCCCGGTACGACGAATATCGTTGTTACCGACGGGAATGTGCATACGAAAGTATCCCTGACGGTCATTACGCGGATCGCGATGACCGGCCTGTCGTTAAGCGTTAGCTATGTCGAACTGACGCCCGGCGCAAAGATAGCCGTTGTAGCGGTGAGGATACCTGAAAATGCCAATGACGGCGGATCCTTTCTATGGACAACCGACAACATTGATGTCGCAACGGTAAATTCCGTCGGTGATATTACCGGCGTATCCGAAGGGGAAGCGATCATCACCTGCCGTAGCAGCCGTTTTTCGGAAACAGTAAGTGTTTCGGTAGCCTTTACCCGGCCGTTCAAAGGCCCGCATATACTGTCGTCGGCTGCGCCCTGTACGCTTCCAATGGTTAATTTCGACCTTGGCGGGGAAGGTTATGCGTTCCATGACGCTGATACGGGAAACAGCGGAGGACTTCAATACCGCGCCGATAACGGAGATAATGCAAGTAATGCCGTTGATATGGAAAATGCTTCGAATCCGAATATCGGATGGACTTCCAGCGATGAATGGCTGCAATATACTGTTGAAGTAATAACGGCCGGTCAATACCGCGTTGAAGTCGAACAGGCCAGTCCCAATTCGAACGGAAGTTTCAGAATCGAAGTGAACGGCGTTGATCAGACGGGCACTCTGCTTGCTTCCAATACCGGCGGCTGGGGTAATTTCGGCTGGGACACCGTGCCTGCACTGCTGAATCTGAATGAGGGCAGTCATAAAATCAAATATTATTTTGTGAATGGCGCTCATAATATCAGAACGCTCCGGTTTACGTATGTACCATAATATTTTTTTTCGATGGGATTTTGTGTTTTTTTATGTAACTTTGCCGCATGCATTGAACACAAAATCCCGTTGATTAAAAGCGGGCAGGTGTTAACTTATGCAATCAGGCGCTTTCGTGTGACGGTCTGATTTTAGACATAACAAAGCGTTGGGTAATTTATTTATATCAGCGCTTTGTTTTTTCAGATAACTTCCGGGTTGCGGATTTAAGATAATAGTTGCAGTATGAAGAACGGTTTTTTATTTTTTGTTGTCGTCCTTTTGTCATCGGGTTATGCGATTGCACAGGATATACCTAATGCAAAGCATCCGTATGACCCGGCGCGTAATCCTGTTCCGGAGGAGCGAAAAGGTGAAGTGATAACGCGCGAGTTTGTTTCGTCGGTATTTTATCCCGGCACACAACGAACTTATTGGGTGTATATTCCCAAAACTTACATATCCGGGCAGCCGGCATGCCTTTATGTCGGGATGGACGGTATTTCGTTTGACGCTCCTGCGGTTTTTGATAATCTGATAGCT
>JAITBC010000440.1 GCA_031283785.1 Tannerella sp.
TACCTGAATAAAGTCAGATTATTTCGTAACACTTCCTATGTTTTTTAGTGCGGTATATATTTCCTGTTCGTAAAAGGTTACCGTGTTACGCGATTTTACGACTGAACCCAGCGCACGTATGCGAAATCCATACGGTGAGGCAGGTTTTTGTTATAAGGATATACGCGGAAGCCGGCTTTTAAGTGTCCGAACTCCTGTGCGGTACGTTTTAATTCGAAATAGAGCATCGGGCCGTCTTCTTTTACCATTCGGAAGGGTTCGGACTGTACAAATTCCGTTTGGTGGGTTTCCGGATTATTACGTGTGAAGACAATATCTATGCCGAGCATACTTTTCAGGTCTTTGCGGTTTATGACGATCTCTATAGTGTATTCTTCGCCGATCGTCGGCTGGAATACTTTGGGGTCATAATGGAATGATTCTATCTGAAATGAATCCCAGTGGGCCGCCACTTCTTTTTTCCAGTTTGCTATATTTTTAGCTTCTGCAAATTTGTTTTCCGCAAGCATTCCGGAGCGGGCTGCCAGTTTGTTGTAGAATCGATTGAAGTAGTCGTCCATCATACGTTTCATAGTATAGTCGGGCGCAATTTGCGACATTGAATTTTTGATATATTGTATCCATTCGGGAGAATATCCTTTACTGTTTCTGGCGAAGTATAAAGGAATGATTTCGTCTTCCAGCAGGTGATAAATTGTTGCTGCGTCGAGTTGGTCCTGATATTGTTGGTTATCGTATGTACGTTTATCGGTAAGCGCCCATCCCGCGCCTTCGCTGTATCCTTCATACCACCAGCCGTCGAGTACCGAGAGGTTCAGTACGCCGTTCATTTCGGCTTTTTCGCCGGATGTTCCGGATGCTTCAAGCGGACGGGTCGGAGTGTTGATCCACACGTCAACGCCGGATATCAGGCGTCTGGCAAGGCGCATGTCGTAGTTCTCGAGGAAAATGATTTTACCGAGAAATTCCGGGCGGCGTGATATTTCCACAATATGTTTTATCAGTCCCTGTCCGCCTCCGTCGGCAGGGTGTGCTTTTCCTGTAAATACGATTTGTACGGGATATTGTTCATTATTTACGATTTTAGCCAGGCGGTCGAGGTCTGTAAATAATAAATGGGCGCGTTTGTATGTTGCGAAACGGCGTCCGAAACCTAACAGCAGCGCGTTGGGGTTGATGCGGTCAAGGACAGTTACGACTTTAGACGGGTCTCCCTGGTTTTTAAGCCAGCTTTCCGTATATTGGTTTTTTATGTAATTAATAAGTTTCTTTTTCAGCGTTTTGCGTATGTTCCATACTTCTTCGTCGGAAGTTCTATGTATCTGTTTCCAGATATCTTTGTTGGACTGGTCTTTGATGAAGTTTTGACCGAAATTCACGTAGCAATATTTTTTCCATTCCGTTGCCATCCATGTCGGCATGTGTACGCCGTTCGTCACGTATCCCACATGCAGTTCTTCCGGGAAATATCCTTTCCACATAGGCGCGAACATGGATTGCGAAACTTTGCCGTGCAGATAGCTTACTCCATTAGCTTCCTGACATGTGTTGAGGGCGAATGTGCTCATGCTGAACTTCTCGTTAGTCCCCGGGTTCGTACGTCCCATATCAATAAATTCCTGCCAGGAGATTCCCAGTTTGTGAGGGAAATGTCCCATATATTTGCCGAATAGCGTCTCGTCAAAATAATCATGTCCGGCAGGGACGGGTGTATGAACGGTATATAAGGAAGACGCGCGTACAATTTCAAGAGCTTCGTTAAATTCCAATTTTTCGTTTTCTATATAGTCAACCAAACGTTGTACGTTGATAAATGCGGCATGGCCTTCGTTACAGTGGTAGACTTGTTTTTTTGCACCTAACTTATTCAGTAACAAGATTCCTCCTATACCCAGAAGATATTCCTGTTTCATACGGTTTTCCCAGTCGCCGCCGTACAGTTGATGGGTAATTGGGCGGTCCCATTCGCTGTTTTCCGGTATATCCGTATCCATAAGATACATCGGGATACGTCCGATGCTTACTTTCCAGATGTGCGCGTATACGATGCGGTCGTGGAACGGGACTTCCAGTATCATCGGTGATCCGTCGGAGGTATTTACTTGTGTGATAGGGAGTTTTGAGAAATCCTGCGATTCGTAATTCGCTATCTGCTGTCCGTCCATCGACAGCGTTTGAGTGAAATAACCATATCGGTAGAGGAGGCCTACGGCGGCAAGGTCGATGTTACTGTCGCTTGCCTGTTTTAGATAATCGCCGGCGAGGATGCCGAGGCCGCCTGAATATATTTTCAGTACATTGGTCAGGCCGTATTCCATGCTGAAATAGGCGACAGACGGCTTTGTCCGGTCGGGTTTTGCTTCAATATAAGCTTTGAATAGATCGTATACATATTCTATTTTAGCCGTCATTTCAGGATTTTCCATGATGTCTTTCATTCGTTTGCTCGACAATTTCTGGAGCAGTTGAATAGGATTACCTTCCGTTTCTTTCCATAATTGCGAATCGATTTCGCCGAAAAGCTTTGCTCCTTCATGATTCCATACCCACCACAGGTTTGTGGCAATCTCGTGAAGTTTTTCTAATTTCTTAGGAAGTTTTGAGTGGGGAAACGTATCTCTCCAGATCGATTCGTTTGAATTAGTTGATAGTATTTTCATATATGTAAATTTTAACCGCTATAATAATATTATTATAAATTATCGGGATTTATTTCTGTTTCTTTTTTCAGCATTGGTGAAAGCTTTGTCAAAAGCTGCATAGTAGCATGAGATAAATTTATTCCATTCCGCCTGTGCGGCGATATGAAAGCAAAGGTTACGTACTTCCAGGGTGTCGGCATCCATCAGTTTCAGTAGTGTGCCGGCAATGTTGTTAACGACTTCGAAATAGTTGTCATCCGTACGTTTTATGACGGTTACGCCTTCTTTTACAGGGTAATTCGATGCAATTGTGTCCGCCCACATGCCGAATCCTGCAAGGTCGGTTGTTATGGTAGGTACTCCAAATGCAACGCTTTCCAGCGGCGTGTATCCCCATGGTTCGTAATAAGAGGCGAAAACCGTAGCATCCATGCCGATAAGGAGGTCATAATACGGCATGTTGAATATCCGGTCGTAACCGTCGAGATAACAGGGGACAAATATGATTCTCACTTTTTCCGGTGCGGAATTTGTGAAACCGGACGAAAGAATGAAATTCATGATGCTATCATTCTCCATATTGTGGAGCCAGTGCGTTATGAAGGGCGTCTGCATGGGAACTGTTGTGTTGTAATCATTTTCGATGACATACATAAGGTCTGCCCTTGCCGCGTAAACCCAGGCAGGCACCATGATGAATGCGACGGTTTCCCGTTTGTTCCCCGTCGATTTGCGAAGGACATTCATCGTGTCGATAAATACATCAATACCTTTGCTCCTGTATTCGTAACGCCCGCTTGTAGCGATGAGAAACGCATCGTTACCGACCGGCCGGCCGGTAAGCTTTCCGGCGACAAGCATAAGCCTGTTGCGTGCTTCTTCCCGTTTTTTTGCATACAGATCACCTTCGGGCACAAAATTTTTCTCGAAACCGTTAGGTGTAACCACATCCGGAGCCTTATCCAGCAACTGTTTACATTCCATAGCCGTGATAAGGCTTACGGTAGCAAAGCAGTCGACAAACTTTGCGGTCTGTTTTTCCAGCGAATGTTTTGCTTCAACATTAAGTTCTTTTGCCATCCGGTCGCCGTTATATGAATGTAAATAACCGTATAAAGGTTTATTATTACAGGCAATCGAGCGCCCTGTCGTCGTGGCATGCGTGATAAACAACGCAGCAATGGCCGGCACATGTTTTTGTATGTACAAAGCGCCCATTCCAAGCATCCATTCATTAAATACGGCAGCTACTTTTTTGCTGTTCAACGCGTAAAAATTATAAAAGCTTTCGATTACTAATCCGACGGAATAGGCGAAGATACACGAGTTGTCATAGTCGCCGTATGCGTGAGACGAATCTACGCCGAAAGTTTCCCACATATCGTAGTAAAGGGAATCCCTTCTGTCGAAAAACGTCTTGTGTGAAACCAGCAAGACGACCGGTTCTCCGGGGATTTTCCAATGCCCGGTACGGATGTTAAGATCATCCGGCAGCGATCTTTTCCAATCGCAGAAAAGCGTCTTGTCTTCCGTGAAATCATTTGGATTATTGTTCAGATCCGGCCCGATAAACAGAAGCCTGTCGCCAAAATCATTTTTTAATGTAAAAGCTCTTGATGAGAGAACCGTATAAATCCCGCCCACTTTGTTACAAACTTCCCAACTGCTCTCAAATATATAATCAAGTTTTATCATTAAAATTGTGTTGATTCAGAATTTGAAGTGCAAAGATAACGATTTTTTTTGAAGAAATATGTTGGTTGTTCGGATTTTGTTTATCTTTACACCTCTTTTAAGCGAGAAAGGAACTTATATTGTTGAATAAAGAAAAGACAAAGAATTGAAAATAAAGCGTACATTATGCAGGTGGATACTGCATTTATCCGGATGGACAATGGGGCCTGACGGCGGTGATATTCCTAAATCCGTAATATGTGTAGCACCTCATACAAGTAATCTTGATTTGACGTTAGGTAAGCTTTTTTATAATGCATTGGGGAAAAAATCCAAATTCCTGATGAAGAAGGAATGGTTCTTTTTCCCTTTTAACGTTTTATTTAAGAGCATGGGAGGTATCCCCGTCAACCGTGATAAATCGTCGTCGACGACGGAACAGATTGCCAGGGAATTTGCCTTGCATGATTCTTTTCATATTGCAATCACCCCGGAGGGCACACGAAAGAAAACCACAGAATGGAGAAAAGGTTTTTATTATATTGCACTGAAGGCCGGCGTTCCCGTTCAGGTTGCATATATTGATTACGGGAAAAAGGAAATTGGGATGAAAGCGACGTTTTATCCGACAGGGAATGTGGAAGAAGATATTCTTGCGATTCGTTCGATGTACGACGGAATAAGAGGGTATCATGAGAAAAATTTCACTAAGATTAAATGACTTAAAATATTATATTTATGGAAGATTTCAGTTCGTTACGTATCAGCATGGTACAATCGCATATCGTTTGGGAAGATGTGGAGGAAAATATTTGTTATTACGGTGAATTAATGCGTCGCCTGAAAGGGAAAACCGACCTGGCCGTTTTGCCGGAATTGTTTACGACCGGTTTGTCGATGCGGGCGGAAGAGCTATCCGAGCCGAATGACGGGAGAACGATCACGGCAGTAAAAAAATACGCTCGGGATTACGGTTTTGCTGTGACGGGGAGTTTTATGGCTTCCGACGCGGGCAGGTATTTTAACCGCGGTTTTTTTATCACCCCCGACGGGCAAGAGTTTTATTATGATAAACGGCACTTATTCGGCATGGCCGGCGAAGACAAATGTTTTTCACGCGGGACGAGCCGTCTTATCGTTGACTTCCGTGGCTGGAAAATTTGCCTGATGATCTGTTATGACCTGCGCTTTCCTGTGTGGAGCCGTAATGCGGATAATGCCTTTGATGTATTGATTTATGCAGCTAACTGGGCCGAATCCCGCAGGAAGGTGTGGAAATCGTTGCTCCAGGCCAGGGCGATAGAAAATATGTGTTATGTATGCGGCGTAAACCGTATTGGCGTCGATGCACGCGAATTTAAATACCATGGCGGTTCGCTGATATACTCTCCTAAAGGTAAAAAACTGTTTTATGCCGGAGAGAAGGAAGCGAAAACCGTTACGGGAATCATTAAACGCGCAGACCTCGAAAAATTGCGTGACAAATTTCCGGCCTGGATGGATGCCGATAAATTTGAATTGCAACCGTGAACTGTTGAATAATTACCGGATAATACGGAAGAAAATATGCGTACGGTTTGTTTTTTGTCGATGATCATCCCGTTGTGTGTTTCATTAAGCGCACAGGCAACTTTTGGCGACCGTTTCAACGGGAAGCAGTTGCGGATGGATTTTGCACTTAGCGGGAATGCCGAAAAACAGTCGGCAGCGTTGCTGCAGTTACGTGAGGAACCGTTATGGGGAGGCCCCCGTGAAAATCTTATAGATCCGTTTGAATATGGAGGGTATATGTTAAAAATATATGATAAGGCGAGCCGGGAGCTCATTTATTCGCGCGGGTTTAATACATTGTTCGAAGAATGGCGTACGACGGAACAGGCGCAAACAGAGACGCAGGCATGGATAAACAGTATGGTTATGCCCTTCCCGCACCGTACGGCGACAGCGGTGTTGTTAGCGCGTAACCGTTCCGTGAATGAAATGGATACATTGATGACGTTGGAGATAGAGCCGTCGAGTATTTTCATCGATCGTAGCCGTTTGAAAGATAATCCGACGGCAAATATTCAGGTTCATGGAGAACCTTCCGGGAAAGTCGACCTGGCTTTTGTTGCCGAGGGTTATATCGCGTCCGAAAAAGATAAGTTTTTTGCCGATGCAAAACGTTTTACGGATTCGCTGTTTGCTATACCGCCGTATGACCGGCGCCGCGAGGATTTCAACGTCAGAGCGGTCTTCCTCGAATCGGGCGAGTCGGGGACAGACTTTTCCGGCAGAGGGATTTTTAAAAATACGGCATTAAATTCCGGCTTTTATACGTTCGGTACAGACCGTTACCTGACGACGCCTGATATGAAGGCGATACGCGACGCGGTATGGAATATACCGTGCGATGCCGTTTTTGTGCTGGTCAATTCCGAGACTTACGGCGGTGGCGGAATGTATAATTTTTATGCTATCGGAACAGCCGATAATGAGCGTACGATACAAGTGTTTGTGCATGAGTTCGGACATAGTTTTGCCGGCCTTGCCGACGAATATTTCTCATCCGAAACTTCATATAACGATTTCTACAACATACGCTTCGAACCGTGGGAGCCTAATATTACCACTTTAGTGGATTTTGATAAGAAATGGAAAGATATGCTGCCTGCCGGGACGCCGGTCCCGACGCCTGCGGAAGCTCCGTATTCCGGCAAGGCAGGCGTCTTCGAAGGCGGAGGTTACCTTGCGAAAGGGATCTACCGGCCGATGGATCACTGTATGATGCGGGATTTGAATCCTTTCTGTCCTGTTTGTAGCATGGCGATCCTGCAAATGATAGATTTCCTGACGGACAGGAAGTCGCCGTGATTACCCGATTATGTGCCGGAGCGCAGATCTTTTTTATACGGCGCAGCCTGCGTCCCGGCGCTAACCGGCAACGTTGTGCCGGAACTGGTCTTATACGGCGCAGCCTGCGTCCCTCGGCGCTAACCGGCAGCCTGTTGCGAATATTCTGAACAGGTAAGGCGGATGATATTCAATATTGTCTCTTTGCTTTTTTCCAGCGATTTTACGGGAAGGTATTCGTAACGTCCGTGGAAATTCATCCCGCCGGCAAAGATATTAGGGCAGGGGAGTCCCATGAAAGAAAGCCGGGCGCCGTCGGTGCCTCCGCGTATCGGCTTGACGACCGGCGTAACGCCGCAAGCTTTCATTGCCTCGAATGCGATATCGACAATTTCCTTATGAGGTTCGACCTTTTCGCGCATATTATAATACTGGTCTTTTATCTCTGCCTTTATATCTATATTCATAGATTCTCTCATGTCGTGCACTATCTTTTCGACGAGCGACTTTTTTGCTTCGAACAGATTGCGGTCGTGGTCGCGTATGATATATGACAGCGTCGCATTTTCCACTGTCCCGCCGAACGCGGTCAGGTGATAGAATCCTTCGTAGTTTTCCGTTTTTTCGGGCCGTTCGTTTTCCGGTAGACGGTTATGGAAGCAGATGGCAGACTGCAGGGCGTTCTGCATTTTATTTTTTGCATATCCCGGATGGATATTACGTCCCTTAATGGTGACAAGCGCCGAAGCTGCGTTGAAATTTTCATATTCCAATTCTCCAATAGCGCCTCCATCGACGGTATAAGCCCATTTGCAACCGAACGTTTCAACGTCGAAGCGGTCGGCGCCACGTCCTGTTTCTTCGTCCGGCGTGAATGCGATACGTACTTTCCCGTGTTTTATTTCGGGATGCTCCAGGAGATGTTGCATGGCGGAGACAATTGCCGCAATGCCGGCCTTATCGTCTGCACCCAGCAACGTTGTGCCGTCCGTTACAATCAAATCCTGCCCAATGTAACTGTTTATTTCCGGAAACACGGCAGACGACAGGACGATATTTTCTTTTTCGTTAAGAACGATATCGCCTCCACGATAATTTATAATACGAGGTTTCACTTTATGGCCGGACATATCCGGGCTTGTATCGAGATGTGCGATGAAACCGATGACAGGCACGTTGGCCGGCGCGTTGGCGCTTGCCGGAAGGGTTGCCGTGACATATCCGTTCTCATCAAGCGAGGCGTCGTTCATGCCGGCTTCATGTAATTGTCTGACAAGTTCTTCGGCAAAAACGACCTGGCCTGCCGTACTCGGCATGGATGCGGCGTTCTCATCGGAACGGGTATCAAAAGTCACATAATCAAGAAAAAGATCCACTTCTTTCATATTCATTCTTTTATTCGTTTGGTGATTAACTTTTCTCATTCGCGGTATCAAATCATACCTTCCGGATATTGCATGGCGGCGCAATGAAGCGAGCCGTGCTGTTTTATCAGCGCGCGGCAGTCGATACCGATAATTTCCCTGTCGGGAAAAGCCTTTTGCAACGCTTCTGCGGCGATTGCGTCCTTACGGCATTTATAAAAGGGGACTAATACGGCGTCGTTTATGATGAGGAAATTGGCGTATGTGGCGGGCAGCCGTTCGCCGTCGCATATGATTTTGTCGACCATCGGAAGGGGTATTAAGCGATACGGACGGCCGTCAGTCGTGCGGAATGTCTTCAATTCGTCTTCCATGGCTTGCAGTTCGGCGCAGTGTTCGTCGGATTCATCCGTACATTGCACGTATGCAATCGTCTGTTCGTCGCAAAAGCGTGCCAGCGTGTCAACGTGGCTGTCCGTGTCATCTCCCGCGAGATAGCCGTTTTCGAGCCACAGGATACGGTTGAGTCCGAAAAAGTCTTTGAGATGATATTCCAATTGTTCTTTGTTGAGATATTCGTTCCTGTTTGCCGACGACAGACATTCGACGGTAGTCAGTAACGTGCCCTTGCCGTCCGTTTCGAGACTTCCGCCTTCGAGTACAAACGGTTGCATGTTGACGACTTCCGCATCTTTCCTGAATACGTCTGTCCTGAAAAGCATCCGGGTGATCAGGTTATCATAGTTGGCGGCATATTTCATGCCCCAACCGTTGAAAACGAAGTCGTAGACGGCAGGTCTGCCGTCCGCAAAAACGGAGATGCCGCCATGGTCGCGCGCCCAGGTATCGTTGGACGGTATCTCGCGGAAAATGACGGCCTCATGGCGGATGTCGCCTAACCGGCGACGTACGGCAGCTTCGTCTGTGCAGACGATCAGCAGTTTCTCACGTTTCACGATCTCCCGCGCGATAGCGGCGAAACATTCCGTGACCTCGTCGAGAATCGGCGCCCAGTCGGTCTGTTCATGCGGCCACGTCAACTGTACGGCGCTCTGCGGATACCATTCGGCCGGGAATACGATCTTTCCTTCCGTTTTTCCTGTCGGAGGGCAGTCCGGCGTGCTGTCGGATTCGGCCGGTAATATAATCTTTTCTTCCATAACTGTTCAATTGTCGACGGGGGCAAAAGTACATAAAAGTCTTCACATATACACAGCCCCATAAAAATGTCCGGCAAAATTTATAACGGATACCGGGGTTTATTTCGGATGAATTTAAAACGGCCGGACACGACCAAATTCCCTTGCCGGACATCAGAAAAACTGTTGACGGACGCCCCTCTCAGCGCAGCGGCGAATACTTGCATTTTGACTTATTTGCTTGTGATTCGGTAACGACAGATACCAACCTGCCCGGCGACGAATACTTGCATTTTGATTGTAATGTTATGAAGATTTCTTATCTTTGGCGACCGGTTGAAGCGAAACGATCGCCGACTGCAAGGATGGAGAGGCGGCCTGTGGCCGGTATGCCGGAAGGATTTCGCGTTATTATCGGATATGTTAATGTTTTAAATAAAGAAAAATGAAGATGTATATAATAATGAGAGGAGACAAATGGAGGAAGATAGTTATTAATGCGGTTTCGGGACTTGCCGTCCTGTGTTTTCTGGCGGCATCATGCTCGTCCGACAAAACGGCAACCGTATTTCATGTATCGCCGGATGGAGATGATCTCCGTTCCGGTACGGCAGATGCGCCGTTTCGCACGGTGGAACGGGCACAGGAGGCTGTTCGCGCTTACAGGCAGGCCGGTGGTAGTCTTCCTTCCGGCGGAGTGGTCGTCTATTTGCACGGCGGCGTATATCCGTTGCGCCGGACGTTGCGTTTTACGCAGGAAGACGGCGGTAAGGAGGGTGCGCCGGTGATTTACCGCGCCTGTCCGGGCGAGGAGGTATGCTTTACGGGCGGACACGACAATATCGTGACGAACAATGTCTTCATCGACTGTGAAGCCTCCATTCACCTGGATGCCCGAGGCGTGAACTGGGCAAGTTATTATATGAAGGAAGACGTCAATATGGAAATGTTCCGAAAATTAAAGGCGGTGAACCCGGATCGGCCGCCTTACAGCGAACGTTATCCGGCGCTTGCACGTTTGCCGGGTCTCAATCCCGGACAGCCGAAAGGCAACGTCTTCCGCAGTAACCTGAGCTACGGCGGACGGTGGCGGGATATCGAACAGGATGTGGACGAAGTGACGATAGAGGACAATTACATCCTGCGTGAGATACCCTCCGGTATTGACGCCGATGCCGGAAAGCTGTACCCGGAGGATGAGAGCATACTGGAGCGTATCAACTTTCAGAAGATTCCGTTCGACAGTATCGGCCTGTACGAAGACGTGTACAGGAAAAAATAACCGGATATTGCCCGAAACCTAAAAAAAAGCATTGGATACATCAGAAATAAATATGAATTTTGAACGGATTTATCTTCGATATTATTCGAAGATGAAGCGTTTTGCGCAGGAATATGTTTCGTATGAAGCCGATGCGGAAAATATCCTGCAGGATGTTTTTGCCGATATATGGGAGAAACGCAGTATAATGTTTACCCATATGAACGTGGTGGCTTTTATTTTTACCGCTATCAGAAGCCGGTGTATTGACTATTTACGCCGTAAAATGAAAGAACAGGAGGTGATGGATTATTTGCAGGAAGAATATCGTCTGACGATGAAGATGAATCTGGATTCATTAGTCGCTTTGGATACCGGTTCATTTTACCGGGAAGATATCGAAAAAGCGATAAACGAGGCGATAGAAGCCTTGCCCGACAAGTGTCGCCGGATATTCATCATGAATAAATTCGAGGGGAAGAAACAAAAAGATATTGCCGTGGAGTTAAACATCTCGGTTAATACGGTTGAAACGCAAATGGGGATAGCCTATAAAAAACTGAAAGAACGCCTGAAAGATATCTACCCGCTTTTCCTTTTTCTTGTTTTATTGATAAAAAAATGAATTTCTTTTAGCGGATTATTCAATCCCGTTCGTTACTGTAGAAGAGTTGACAATACAAACAGAAAATAACGAACAGATGGATTGCGAGATACATAAATATTTCCAGGGGCAATTAGATGAAACGGAACGGTTGCTGTTATTGAGAGAGGTGGATTCGAATCCGTCTTTAAAGAGCCGGTTTGTTGAGATTAAGAATATTTATGCGCTGTCCGTATTATCCGATAAGGCGGGCGATACGGAAGAAAATTATGCGAGCTGTCGACATTTTATAAAAGAGAGTCGTAGAAAACATCTGTATGGCGTCGTACGGCGTATTGCCGGATATGCGGCTGCCGTCGTTTTTGTCGTGATATCGACTTATATGGTTACGCTCCGGACGGTGAGGCCTGCCGGTCGTTCATCAGCAATGTATCGACTGTCGGTGCCGGCCGGGCAACGGCTTAAATTTTCGTTGCAGGATGGAACAGAGGTATGGTTGAATGCATGTACGACGCTCTCATACCCCGTCCTGTTTGGTGAAGGCGAACGCCGGGTTACCGTCGAAGGCGAAGCGCTCTTTGACGTGGCGGAAGATAAGGACCGCCCGTTTATCGTGTCGACGAAAGGAGTGGATATAAAAGCGTTAGGTACGCGCTTCAATATAAACAGTTATCCCGGGACGGATTATATATGCGCCGGCCTGTTGTCGGGGAAGCTGAATGTATACCGGCAGGATGAAGAAACGGAAGGCGTTATCCTGAATCCCAATCAACAGGTTTTAATTGAAAACGGCGGTTTCACGGTTACCCCGGTTTATGATCCGGACTGTTTCCTGTGGACGGAAGGTATTTACAGCTTTAAAGACGAACCGCTGATTAACATCATCCGCAAACTTGAACTGTATTTCGACGTGAAAATAGTCGTCGAAGACCCGTTTATCTATACATGGGAATATACAGGTAAATTCCGGCAACGCGACGGCGTGGACGACATTCTTCATATTATACAAAAAATTCATCCGTTTAAGATAGAGAAAGATGAAGAAAATAATACGATCAGATTGAGCTGATATTGGAAATATGTTTAACAAATAAAACCACATGCCTATGAAAGAGAACCGAAAGAAATGAAACGACAGATGCGCCAACATCTGTCGTTGTGAAAAGCAAACACAAGTCTGTAATTTTTTTAGTATTCACTTAACATTGACAAAGATATGAAAAGAAACACATGGTTGAATTTCTTCGTGATTAGAAATAAATATTTTAAGGATTTTTTTAGGATTATGAAAATATGTATAATGCTCTTATTTGTATGTGTGTTCCAGCTTTTAGCTACGTATACGGAGGCGCAGGACGCTATCATACAAGTCAATACGAACGTCATTTCCATAGGACGGTTACTGGCGGAAATAGAGCGGCAGACGGACTATCTTGTCGTATATCGTAGCCGCGAAATAAATACGAATAAGAATGTCCGTATTCATGCACAGGGTGCAACGGTGAAGTATTACCTGAATAATGCATTTGCCGGTACGGATATTGATTATCAGTTTGAAAACAATTATATTGTATTGTCTAAGAAAAAGGAAGCGGATAAGACAGCGGCTGTTAAGCGGCAGGACGACGTCAAGCCGGTGTCCGGAATCGTCGTTGATGCGGACGGAGAGCCCGTTACAGGAGCTAATATTGTTGAGAAAGGGACGACAAACGGCGTTATTTCCGATATCGGCGGAAGGTTTTCGATCGACGTGCCGGAAGATGCCGTACTGGTCGTCAGTTACATCGGCTATATGCAACAGCAGGTTTCGGTGTCGGGAAAAACAAAACTTGAGATTGTATTAATCGAAGATACCAGGGCGTTGGACGAAGTGATCGTCGTCGGGTACGGTATGCAAAAGAAAGTTAACCTTACCGGCGCCGTTTCGCAGGTTGATGCAAAAATCTTTGAGAGCAGGCCGGTCACATCGGCCGTTACCGCAATGCAGGGAGCACTGCCCGGCGTCTATATCACACCGTCGAACGGCAATCCCAATTCGGATATCAACTTTAATGTCCGCGGAACCACTTCTATCAACGGAGGTGAACCCTTGGTGCTTGTCGACGGGATCGAGAGCAGTATGAAGCTGATCAATCCGAATGATATCGAACACGTGACCGTGCTGAAAGATGCCGCTGCATCGTCGATCTATGGCGTCCGTGCCGCTTTTGGAGTGATTCTGGTTACAACGAAAAAAGGAAATGCCGACGACGACTTAAAAATCCGGTATACCGGAAATTTCAGCTGGTCGAAAGCTACGGTGATGCCGGAGTTTGTCGACGACAGTTATACGCATGCAAAATTTGTAAACGAAGCGCTGGAACGGGAAAACATCTCACCGCTCTATAATGCCGTTTATTTTGAGGCGATAAAAAAATATGCCGAAAACCCGACCGGGAAAAACTACTATGTGCAGAATAATGAATATTTCTTTACGGGATATTACGACTGGATTGATGCATTGATACGTACGGCTAATCCCAAGCAAACACATAATATCAGCGTAGCGGGAGGAAGCGGCAAAACGAGTTTTTATTCTTCCGTAGGATATTCCCGACAGGAAGGCGTCCTTAAGGTGAATCCCGATATATATGAAAGGACAAATGCGCGTCTGACAGTCGAGAATAATGCATATGACCGGATGAAAATCAGCCTGAAGGCCGTTTTTAATAATTCAAAGATGAATGAGGCGCACACATATAAAGATAATGTATATCATTCCGTCGTATTTTCAAGTCCTCTCAGGAGTCCGCAACGCTGGAACGGAGATGCCGATTACCCGGAACTGGATAAATACACGGGATATTCGTTTGAAGACCAGAATCCTGAGATACTCCTGCGTGAGGGCGGACGCAATATTTCCAGGAATACGGAGATTATCTTATCGCCGGGCATTGATCTGTTCCCGTTGGAGAATTGGAATATCCACCTGGATTACAGTTATAGTAAAACTTCTTATGATGAAACGATGCATCGTAAACGGGTCGATAATATGGTGACCTATAAATTTGTGCCGACGGAAGGTAATACTTCCGATAATTACTATAATGTGAAACAGGTCGACAGAGATTATTCATCATTTAACGCATATACGGATTATAGTTTTACCGTATCGGAAAATAATGTGTTTAAGGCGATGATAGGTTTCAATCAGGAAGTAACGAAATATAAATCGACGATGTCGATGCGTAAAAATCTGCTTTCACAGGAACTGCCTTCGCTGAGCCTGGGCACCGGGGAACAAACGGTTGCGAGTGACGGATACGAGTGGGCATTGCGTGGAGGATTCGCCCGTTTGAATTACAGTTTCGACGATAAGTACCTTGTAGAACTTAACGGCCGGTACGACGGGACATCCCGTTTTCCAAGCGATGACCGTTTTGTTTTCCTGCCTTCGTTCTCATTGGGATGGCGGCTGTTGGAAGAATCCTTTATGTCGTTTGCGAAGCCGCTGTTCAGTAATATCAAAATCAGAGGTTCGTACGGACAGCTTGGGAATCAGTTGCTGAATTCTTCCGCATGGTCGGGTAATACGAAATATTATCCGTATATCCCGTTCCTGTCCAATAACTTGTCGACACATTATATTTTCGGCTCGACGACGGATATAGTTATCAATCCCTCGTCGTTAGTTCCCGCATCGTTGACATGGGAAAAGAGCGCCACAATAAACGGAGGTATAGAGTTGACATTATTGTCTTCACGGCTCGACCTGTCGTTGGATATCTATCGCCGTACAACGTCCGACATGCTTATTTCGCAAGAGTATCCCGAACTGCTGGGAACTTCTGCACCGGTACAAAATTCGGGAGAATTGCAGACGAACGGATGGGAGTTGACCGTAAACTGGAGAGATAAGATCGGCGCCGACTTCTCGTATGGTGTCGGATTTTCATTGTTCGACGCTCAGGCGAAAATAACAAAATACGACGGGCCGAAATCGACGGTAACGGATTATTACGAAGGCAAGAAAATAGGTGAAATATGGGGTTATGAGACGGTTGGATTTTTTGTGTCGGATGAAGATGTAAGTAGCAGTCCGTCACAGAGCTTCATCAATACGGGGAAATGGACAGAAGGAGATATCAAATACAGGGATCAGGACGGTAACGGCGTTATCAATACGGGCGCCAATACGGTGGAAAATCCCGGCGACAGCCGTGTAATAGGAAATACTACCCCTCGCTATAATTACGGTATCACGCTGGATGTGTCATATAAAAACATATATGCGAATCTGTTTTTTCAAGGTGTTGGAAAACGTGACAGCTGGCCTTCCGGACAGGCGTTCTGGCCGGTAGCTACGCAATATTTCAATACGCAGAAATGGTTTGTTACGGATTCGTGGACAGAAGATAACCCGGATGCCTATTTCCCGATAGTCAGAGCACGCAGCACAAAAAACCGGCAATCCCAGACCCGGTATCTGCAGGATGCTTCTTACATGAGGTTTAAAAACCTGACAATAGGCTATTCGATTCCCGAGTCGTGGATTAGAAAGATAAAATTAAGCAGGGCTCAAATCTATTTCAGCGGGGAAAACCTGTGGGAGATATCCCGTATGAAAGGCCCTTATGACCCTGAACAGGCAGCCAATAACGGCGCGACTTCCTATCCGTTCCAGAGAACCTGTTCGGTAGGTATTGATCTGACATTTTAATCACAATGATGATGAAACATAATGAAACGAAGCATGTACATGCCCCACGTATGATACTTTCGAGTCATGAACATGCAAGTTCCACAGTATTAAAATTTAAATAATGTGCAAATGAAAAATAGAATATTTAAAACACACTGTTTTCTTTTGATTGCCCTCATTAACATGAGTTGCAATGACGGGTTTCTTGATAGGGAACCGATCGGGAATTTGACCGACAGGCTTTTCTGGCAGACGGCTAACGACCTGAAAGTGTACAATAACGGTATATATAATGCAGCAGGTAACAATGATACCCTTCTTTTTATGTCGGGGCATGCCAATTCGGCATGGAATTCTTCATATCTTAGTACGATGTCGCTGGAAAATCAGAGTGATAACGGCGCATCGTTCGTATCCAACCATGCCTCCTGCGTGAAAGTGGCGGCAGGCCTGGAAAACGTACCGAGTAACCCGACCGTCGGCGGGTGGCAGTGGTCGTTTCTGCGCCGTTGTAACGTGTTTCTTGAGAACTGCGGACGGGCGAACGTGTCGGAATCCGTCCGTAATAACTACGCCGGGGAAGTATATTTCTTCCGTGCATGGTTCTATCTTGACAAAGTGCAGATTTATGGCGACGTGCCGTTAGTAACGACGGCATTGACCGATGCATCGTCGGAGTTATTTGAAAAACAGTCGCCCCGTAAAGAGGTGATGGCGCAGGTATTGTCCGATATAAACAGGGCGATCGAATATTTGCCGGAATCATGGGACGGCAAACATCCCGATAGAGTAAACAAATATACAGCCCTGCTCCTGAAATCGCGTATTTGTCTGTACGAAGGTACGTACAACAAATATCATCAGTCGGGGGAATACCGGCCGTGGCTCAATGAAGCGGTCGATGCTGCCGGCCAACTTATTGCCTCCGGAAAATACAGCCTGTACACGACCGGAAATCCGGATCGTGATTACCGGTCGTTATTCACCAGCCCCGACTTGCACGGGAACAGCGAGGTACTTTTATCCCGTACGTATATCACTCCCGGCATAGGACATCGTGTAAGCGGATATATTGTCTCGCAGAATGCCGGTCCGACAAAAGATTTTGTGGATGATTTCCTGTGTATCGAACCCGATGGAACGGCTAAACCGATTGCATTAAGTTCGGTATATAGCGAAGATACGTATGACGGATATTTCGATAACCGCGATCCGCGCCTGGCCCAGACGATTCTTGACCCACGCCGGGAGAAGGAGATACTCGACACCGAAAAAGGATTCCCTTTCCTTAAAGGAATGGGCGTCTCGTGGGAATCCGCTACGGGATTCCATCTCATCAAACATTACGAAAACCAGGATGATAAGAGGGGCTATGGCCTGGAAATAAACGATTATCCCATGTTCCGTTACGCCGAAGCGCTTTTGAACTATGTGGAAGCCAAAGCCGAACTAGGCACTGTTTCGCAGAACGATCTGGACGTCAGTATTAACAAACTGCGCGACCGTGCCGGAATGCCGCACCTTGACCCGAATCCGCCGATGGATCCGAAATACGCGTCCGAAGGCATTTCTTCTTTACTTGTAGAGATACGGCGCGAACGCCGTGTGGAACTCTCGTACGAACAATTCCGCTATCAAGACCTCATGCGCTGGAAAAAAGGACGTTATCTGAAAAAACGCGTACTGGGCATGAGGCTCGAAGACGCCGACCGTGCAGCCGGGGCGAGATACGAAAAAGCCACCGTCGGCACTTTCGAGGTCAACGGCAAGAAGTATGTCGATGTATATGCAGGTACGGATTATGCGGTGGAAAACAGGGTGTTCGACGACAATAAACATTACCTGCATCCGATTCCGATAAACGTGCTGGCAAAAAATCCGAATCTGGTACAGAATCCCGGATGGTAAACCATTCGAAAAACAGTATTTACAAGTTCATAGAAAATAAATAAATTTTATTACCGATGGAGGGCTGCCCTGTTTTTTAGGGGCAGCCCTCTTTTGAGTGCGCCGTGCATGACGTATAACTTGGTGGTGCAAGTCCACTATGGGGGTCGGTAGTTACCAACCATTAGCTCAAGGCAAGGGTGTCCATAGCGATGTGGAATCTGAAGGAAGCCGGCG
>JAITBC010000445.1 GCA_031283785.1 Tannerella sp.
TTACTATATAAACCGTCCGTTTTACGATAATGATACTCACGGTTCGTTTGCCGTAATTTTTGCAGGAATAGAAATGCAGCAATTGCTTGATAAATTTAAAATGAATTCTCACCTCTCAATTTTCAACTCTAATAAAAACGCTTAAATTTAATACGTATGAAAAGATTGTTGACGGTATATCTGTTTTTCGGCTGGTATCTGGCTCTTTCATCTCCGGCACAGATGAAAGAGCCGGCTGATTGGGTCGGCTATGAAAAAGTGCTTGGGGTAAAAAACGGGTTGCGTTCATATCAATACGATGTGTTGCTTACCGATTCGTATGCCCCTGCCAATGTGTTCTGGCCCGGCGATGACATACGGTTTACTTTTCAGCTGAAAAACAATACGCCCACTACGATAGACACGGAAGGGAAAATACATATCATACGCTATGGCACACGTGGTATACCGAACGATATATGGTTGCCGGAAATGGTCGAGTTGGATTATGAAAAAATAATCCCATGCCGTATTACAATGACGCCTGACGGATATGCCGACATTCCGGTTGAGATAAATGATATCACGAAATACGGCGGATACGCTGTCGTCTTCGACCTTGGCGAGAACGGACGGCGTCTGGGTACAAGTTTTGTATACAGTATGAAGCCGTCGCCCGTGAAGATGCAATATCCTAAGCAGTCGCTCGATGATTTGGGCGTGGAATTTCTCAGTCGTACAGGCGTGCAAGCCATTCGCAAAGGCGTACCTTACGTTTCTACGACAAGCCCCGATTATCGGATTTTTATGCAGGAATTTACCCGGGAAATGAAGAAATATATGGATAATAATATAACCGTCATGTTAATGTTCGGCGAAGGAAGAACTGCATCTTCCATGCCATTGGGAACTCCTCGCCCTCATTTGGACGAGAATGGAATATTTCTTCGCACGAAGCAGGATTTGGTATGGCTTCCCGACAGGGACGATGATTTCAAAGCGTTTGTCAAAGAGCTGTGTCTTCGTTTCGGCTGGCCTGACGGACCTGTAACGGCTGTCTGCCTGTGGAACGAACCTTGGGAAGGAACGTCAATATCCGGTTGGCAGTCTGATATGATCCGGTATCGGGAGATTTATATGAAAATGGCGGAAGCCGTCATTGAAGCGCGTGAGGGAAATAAGGATATATTGGTCGGCGGAACCGATTCCAACTCCAACGTCTGGGATAAATTTTTTTCGGACGGTACAATGAAGATGCTTCCATACTTCGATTTCCTGTCTATTCATTATCAGGGCATGGACTCCCCCGTATTGTATCCGGAATGGAATCACCGTGAGAATCATAAAGGCCGGGTGCTGATATGGGATACGGAGAGTTGGGTGGGAAATACCGACGACCGTATCGGGTTGGTCGTTGCCGCTAACCGTTCGGCCGGTTATGACCGTTCAATGGGCATTTTTGGCGGATATATGTATTCCGGCGACCCGCACCGTTCGCAAAGTAATATGACCGTTATGACCGGAAACGGACCGGAAACGGTGCCGCGCAAACATAGCTCCTGGTCTCCTGCCGCAGCCATGGGCGCTACGCAGAATCTGATAGGAGAACGGGATTTTAATGAAATACTTTTTAAAAAAGGCCTTCCATGGATAATGACATTCGAGGGTTATCACGGCGACCGTGATGACGGAACAATCGTTATTGCCGGTGATTTGGGTGAAACATTCGGCGCAGAAAACATACTTTTCAGGAATGTGAGAAGCTTGACCGAAACGGAACGGAGAATAGCGCTTTATAATAAAATGAAGACACTGACTGTTGATAGTGAAGAATGGAAAACTACCGGAAAAGAATTGAACGCTTATCGTCCGATAACAGACGGAAAAATGATTGTCAAAGCCGAACCTTCCTTCCTTTTGTATGATTTCTACGGCAATATTGTTTTACCTCAAAACGGCGTGTATGAGATACCGTTGAACTGTCAGGGATATTTTATGAGGACAAACGGACGGAAGGGTTCTTTTGACCGTCTGACGAATACCATACGGAATGCGCGTATTGAGGGTTATCAGCCTTTAGAGGTTATAGCAAAAGATTTTACGACGCCCGTTTTGCCCGGCGCAACAATGGATATTGAAGTATCCAATATATTGAACCGCCCTGTTGGAGGAACGCTGAAAGTAACGATTGACGGTTTAGACATATCATATCCCGAACGCCTGTCATTAAAAGCATACGAGGCTAAAACCATAAAAATTGAAGTTACGTCGCAAACACGGTCGACCGACACGAATAATTATCCGTTGACGGTTCTTTTCGACGGCGGAAAAGACGGCAGGGCGTTTCACTATGAGACGATGCACGTCAACTATATATCCGCAAGAACGATACGGATCGACGGGAAACCGGATGATTGGGAAGGCGTTATCCCACAGACGATAGAAGGTTCTTCCGAAGCAAGTATTTCCCTTACGGAAGCCGCATGGTTTCCATACCGGCAATTTGACGGTAATGCGGAAGGGCCGGCTTATACATACCTGGCATATGACGACGATTACTTTTACTTCGCGGCAAAAGTGACGGATAAGACGCCGAATAAAGGAACATTGAGGTTCGAAACACGCGATGATGACCGGTTCTTTTATCCCGATACGTCTTATATGCAAACTATATACGCCATGCAGTCTACGCTGCTGACCGGGTCAGCACCTGGAAATAACCGGGGAGCATTATTGAATCCTTCCGGCCGTGAAAGGCTGATGAACTATTACGAAAATGTGCGTACAACTCAATCTGTCGGAATAGATGTTAATTTGCCGAAAGACCGTTTCACGCGAACATCCCTGTATTTGCCGGCCATCAACCAACCCGGCGTTTCCGTTACCGTTTACGATAACGACTCGGGGCGAGAACTGCTGGAAACGAAGATCGATAAGCTGTGGGAAGGGGTTTACCTGACGTTAGATCTCTGTGGCAATATTCGGATTCGCTGTTCGGCATACGGCTGGTGGTATACCGCCAAATTGAGTGCATTATTTTTCGACCCTTCCGAACGTCGTCCCTCTACAGGAAATGTCAAATCATCCGCCATACCGGTCAAAAAAGATTTTGATATTTTGGGGGATTGGATTGGAAATTACGGAACAGACGGATATTTTATAGCCGGTATCGAGCCGAAACTGCCGGAAGACGTGTCCTGTGAAATTGTAAGTGAAGACGATATAACGCCTCTCGTCTGGCCGGAAGGAGTGCGCAGGTTTACTTATCGTAAAACAGGTATTTTGCCCGACGGTACGACCGGCGAACGATACGACAATATACAGATTGCATTTAATGTGATACCGCAAGGCGAAGACGGAATGGAGGCATATCACAGGGGAACAATGCCTCGTTATACGGGATATAAATGTTCTGATTACGAATATGCGTTAAATACGGTCGCTCCCGAATATGGCGGAGGGTTTGAAATCTGGCGGATGCTTGTGCCGGGAATGCCCCGAAAACATTTTTACCCGCGGCAACCGGCCTCGCCGTATGATGGAGCTGTTAAAGACGGTAAACTGATAACCCTGAGGGAAGGTAATACTTTATATACCGAATGTGCTATCCCCTGGAATGAAATCCCTGACGTCAGGAACGCGATAGAAAAGGGCGGTACCGTAAAGTTTTCGGCCCGTATCAATGATGACGCCGCCGAAGTTGCATGTATGGAGATCGCACGCGGACGAAGTGTTTCTAAAAAGAACAGCCGGGCTTTCCATCCCGACTGGAAAGAACATTGGGCAAATGAAGTCGCCTTCGGAATAGAAAAATAATAAATTATTATATATTAAAGAAATGATACATGTAAAAACACACTTAACTTTGCTTTTTTTGTCTTTCCTCTATGTTGCAACCAACATTTGTGCATCTACATTTGAGGATCGCAGAAAATTTATTCTGGATCATTACTCCACGGCTTATCCCAACGAACGTTACTGGGGTGATGACGACATACAGACAGCGATGGGTTTTGCACTGGCGCGTCTTGAAACAAGAAAAGAAGTCTCCCGTGCGCTGGATATGATTGACAGGATGCAGGATGTTCCGTTTGATATGTTTGATTGCCACGAGAATATCGATGCTTACTTCCGGTTTTCTTCCGTATACCCGAAAGCGCTGAAAGATAAGGTGAAACGGCAAATGACGTCTTATGATTATACCGCCGACGGAAGTACGGAAAATCATAAGCTCATGTTCAAGACGGCCGGATACCTTACAGCCCTCGCTTTTCCCGATTGGGAGAACGCCGCTGCCACTATGGAACATTGCCGCGCCGAACTGCTGAAAATCATGGCTGAAACGGTGCATTACGGAATAAAAGAATATGATTCGCCTACATACGGCACATTTTATATCACTTGCTTGCTTTCGCTTTATGATCATAGTAAAGACGCCGATTTCAGAAATCGCGTACGGATGACATTGGAATGGCATTTGTTGAATATGGCGCCGGAGTGGATGAACGGTTATTTAGTCTCCTCGTCTTTGAGGGAGTATGAGTTTGCCTGTTCGCCCCATGTTCCTTCGCCGTATCCGATTATCGGGTGGCTGTTTTTCGGAGGCGGACCTTCGCCTGTATTGGGACAGAAATATGTCGACGGCGAACTGATTATCAATAATGAAGGTTTCTTTTCCGTTCTGGCAGCCCTTACTTCTTATCGTGTTCCCGCGATTATCGGCAATATAGCGTCGGACCGGAGCCAAGCGTATGTTCATAAAGAATCGCATGATATGAATCCCCTTTCACAGCTTAATTATCCATGGGGATTCAGGAAATATACATATATCAATAAAACCTACGGATTAGCCGGCCAGTGGGACGGGCTGAGCCTGGGCTGGAGCGGGCAGATGCGCCGCTGGAAATTAGTTTGGGAGTCGGATGCTCCTGCGAGTACGTTTTTCCTTACTCACCCCTGTTATTATGAAGGTTCTGCCGAACGGTTTTTCGGAGCGACGCCACGCGAACAGACGTTGCAGCATAAAGGAACTCTTTTGGCTATGTATAAAATAGAATCAGGCGAACCATATCCGTATGTGGCGGGCGTTGTCCCCGTAGATGCCATCCGGCGGATGATAGAAGATCCCTCCGGATGGATTTTTTTCGACGGGGGAAGCGTCCTTTTCGCCGTTAAATTTTACCATCCTTATATATGGAGCGAAGAACGGAAATTCCGTGGTATAAACCACAAAGTATTACGCTGTGACCAGCGAGGTACGGCGGCGGTCGTTGAAACTTGCTCGCCGGAGGCATATCCGGCTGTTGGCGACAAAACCGCGATAGAACTTTTTGCCGACGACATATTGAAGAAAACCCGGCTGGACTATACTGTGAGAAACCCGGAATACAGGGAAGCCGTTTATCAGACGCTGAATGGCGATACCTTGAGACTGGTATATAACTACGGGCGGTTTATCAATGGTGAAAAAACAGACTACGATAAATGGAGCCTGTATTCCAACCCCTGGATGGAACAGCCGGTAAACGGGCGCTTTCTGCATGTCACATACGGCGGGAAATCCCGGGTTTACGATTTTCAAAACTGGACAATAACAGAATAAGATATTTACGTATTTTTTTAACTTTTTAAAATTGATAGAAAATGGAAAAACATCGTCATTTAAAAATTGTACTATTGCTGATGCTTTCTCTTGCAGGAACAATGCCACTGACGGCGCAGCAGCGTACGGTCACGGGAACCGTGACCTCTGAACAGAACGAACCACTCTTGGGAGCGGCGGTTAGCGAACAGGGAACTTCTAATGGCGTTACGACGGATGCAGACGGCAAATTCGTCATCAATCTGCAATCGGGTGATAATGCTGTATTGGTTATTAGCTACTTGGGGTTTGTAACTCGAAATATTGAGGTTAAAGCCGGGGCGCCGGTGAATGTGACGCTTCGGGAAGACACTCGGTTACTTGATGAAGTCATCGTCGTGGGCTACGGTGTGCAGAAGAAAAGTAACATCTCCGGCTCCATCACCTCGGTCGGCTCGCGCGACATCCGTTCCATGGCCACCAACGACCTGGGACAGGCGCTGCAGGGAAAATCGCCGTTTTACGTCGTGCGCAATAGCGGTAATCCCGGCGAAGGCGTGAGTATGGTGCTCCGGGGCGTCGGCTCATTTCAGGGTACTTCGCCTATTTGGATCGTCGACGGTATCAAGGGGGCTCCGGTGGGTAACCTCGACGAAGTCGAGTCGATTCAAATTCTGAAAGACGCCGCCTCGACCGCCATTTATGGTGTGCAGGGCGCCAATGGCGTCATTGTCGTAAACACTAAAAAGGCCAAAGGCAAGATCCATGTGGAGTACCACGGGTTCACGCGGTTCAACAACACGCCGAACCTGCCCGAACTGCTCGGCACGCAGGACTACATCGACATGTACAAGGCCCGCTGGCGTTCTAACAATCCGGGACGGACGGACGAGGACATGCGAAACAGCATCAAACCGTTCTATTTTACGTCGCCGTCCGAAGTCGCTGCACTACCCAACACGCAGTGGGCGGACGAGATATTCCGCACCGGACGGGAATGGGTGCACAACCTGAGCGTCTCCGGTGGCAGCGACACGCAGACGTACAGCCTGATCGGATCTTTCGAAACCGACAACGGCACGATCCGCAATACGGACTTCCGGAAAGGAAACTTCACGGCAAAATTCGGTCAGAAAGCCACCCGGTGGTTAACGTTGAATGAATTTTTCGAATTCAGCACCTCGAAGCGCCGTCCGGTGCCGGTATCTGATATATGGTCAGGGGGGATCTACCGCGGCGTGCCCTTCATGAAGGTCTACGACGACACCAATCCCATGGCTACGGGTTACGGCTATTTCACTCAGGAATTTGCCTCTACGGTAGACTGGCAGGGCGGTAACCTGATGGAAAGCCTGATGATGAAAGACTACTGGAACCGTACCACCGGCGGAAGCGCCCTTCTGCAGGCCGTCGTCACACCTTTCGACGGATTTGTTTGGACAACGGAAATTTCCGCCGGACTGAGCGGTAATGCCAGCTCGAATTTCAGATACAACACATACGGTGGTGTACCGGTAAACAGTATCAACTATGTGACCGGCGTCAACCTGCAAGGTACGCAGTTCGATTATTCGCAATCCTTCAACCGATCCTACAGCATTGCTTCGTATGCCAACTACAATAAGCGCATTGAGCGGCATGATCTGGGGTTCATGCTGGGCACGGAATTTGGCGAGAGCGACAACGTATCGGCCAGCGGATCGGCCACTAAAGCCATCCCGGCGCAAGACCTGCGTTCGACCAGGACGACATCCTCGCGCGACGGCGTGAACGACTGGGGCGAGGGCAGCAGTTTCTCGTGGTTCGGACGCGCTACGTATGCTTTCGACAACCGTTACCTGCTAACGGCCAATTTCCGCAACGACTATAGCGGCAACTTTGCGCCCGGACACCGTAGCGCCGTATTCCCCTCCTTTTCGGTCGGATGGAACATTGCCGGCGAAGATTTCTTTACGCCGGAAGCCGTTAATCAGCTCAAACTCCGTTTCGGTCTCGGCGAATCCGGCGCCACGATAGGCGCCAATCTCTGGCGGCAGGAATACCAGATGCAAACCAACGGTACGTGGAAAGCCACGAAAGTAGTCAACGAGGGCATCACCTGGGAAACCACGCGTACGGCTAACCTCGGATTCGATGTTGCGCTCTGGGAAAACAGTTTCACGGCTTCGTTCGACGTGTACGACAAGAATACGCGCGACGTCCTGATCCGCACTACGCTACCCCCGTCGACCGGCTTCTCCGACTATAACGTCAACAAGGGGAAGGTTTCAAACAAGGGCTTTGAAATCATGCTGGAATACCGCAAAAGCCTCGGCGACGTATTTTTCTCGGCCGGCGGCAACGTCAACTACAACAGGAACAAGGTGCTGGAACTTGGCGAAAGCGATTACTTAGCCGGCGGCGATGTGAACCGCACGTATGTGGGAACGGCTATTTCGAGTTTCTACGGCTATGTGGCCGACGGACTTTTCCAAACCCAGGCGGAAATCGACCGGCTCGACGAAATCGCCGTAGCTAACGGGTTTGCCAGCTACAACGGGCTGCTTGCGCCCGGCGACGTCAAATTTAAAGATCTCAACGGCGACGGCGGCATTAACGAGGAAGATCAGGCGAACATCGGTGATCCGTGGCCGAAGTGGATTTACGGGTTCAACGTGTATTTCGAATACAAAGGTTTTGACCTGTCCATGAACTGGCAGGGCATAGGCAAGGTGGACGTATACAACAAAATAATGCCGTACACGCAAAGTATGTTCTCCGACTATAACTCAACGAAAGCCGTTTTCGACGCCTGGACGCCCGAACATACGAATACCACAATTCCGCGGCTGGGCAATTCGTCACACAATTATCTGGCCAGTTCCTACATGGTGGAAGACGGTTCGTACCTGAAGTTGAAAAATATCCAGTTGGGATACAGTCTTAACAGAAGCGTACTGTCGGCGCTCCGGCTGCAACGGCTTAAAGTGTACGTTGGCCTGCAAAATGTGTTGACGTTTACTGATTTCTCCGGCATGGACCCGGAAGATCGGAAGAGC
>JAITBC010000469.1 GCA_031283785.1 Tannerella sp.
GATTTTCACCACGGCGAATTAAAATCTGACTGCGTCGACCCGATTCGTAATTACCCTCTTGTAATTGCCCTGATAGGATTTTCGCGACTTGTTTTGTAGACCTGTCCGCCTACGCAGAAAACAATAGCCATGAATATCGCAAACAGTATCGACACATATATCCACACGCTTATCTCCGTCTGTAAAACATACTGTTCCATCCATCCCTTCATGATTATATATCCGATTGGAAATGCAATCAGTGCGCCGATAACGAGCAAGGTCAGATGTTCCTTAAAAAATATGTCGAGAATATCCTTTACCGTCGCCCCGTTGATTTTTCGGATAGCGATTTCCTTGCGGCGTTCCTCGCAGGTGAGCGACACTATCGAAACGAATCCGAATACACAAACAATCATGCAGACGGCGGAAACGATTGTAAGTATTGCGAGCAGTGTGTTTTCCGATTTCAGGAACTTGCCGTATTCTTCTTCGTCATTGGTAAGGTTCGGAAATTTGTCGGGAAATTCGGCGGCAACGATTTTGCCGATTTTTGCAGCGCAGGTTTTCCAGCTTCCTTCGTTATATTTGAACAGTATGTGTGACTGGTGATTTTCATAATATTCCTTTTCCTGATTCTTCCATACTTGCGGGAGGCGATATAAAACCGGTTCGGCTGCAACTGTGGGCGACGAACTGTACATATTTTTAAATACGCCTTTTACCCTGTACCTGTTTCCCGCAGTAAACGATTTTCCTGCAGAGCCGTTCCATCCAAAGGCTTTTGCTGCCGATTCATTTATTATCACATCCTCTCTGCTGTCGCTGTCGCTCAGCGGTTCTCCCTCAAGCATCACAATTTCATAATATCGGGCATACTGCTCCGAAAGAACCCTGATTTCGATATCCGGCATTTTATCATCTTTCTGTTTGCCATCCCATTTGTCTGCACGGTACCTTACCATTCCGAACATCGGCAGCAGAGGACTGTAGCCGCTAATGGTTTCTTCTATCTCCGGTATCTGTCTGATTTTATTCTCCAGCGCCTGTATACTCTCATAGTCTGCATTTACATATACCGACCCGCGATTTTTGAAAGCAAACCCCAAATCGGTGTTGTGCAGGTGATACATCTGTTTCAGGATAACAGCCGTACAGAAGGCAAAGCCGATACTGACGGTCAGTTGAACGGCAATCGACATTTTGCGGAATATTTTTTTGTTGCTGCGTATGTTCGCATTGAGCGTGCGACGCCTGAATACTGCAAGCGTCGAGAGGAAAATCGTCAGCGCAACGACTATGATTGCCGCAATGTACACTGTCGATTCAAGATATATTGCCGTCAGTTCCAGTTTCACTCCGGATACTGCCTGAAAAGGCGTCATGACAAGCTGGATGAAAAACAGTCCAAGCAGAAGCGCCATAATCAGCGACAGGGCGAACTCAACCGAGAGCATGGCAAGCAGCGAACGCCCCGACGCTCCGTAAACCGTTCGCAACGCAAGTTCTTTCTGCCGTATCCTGAAACGGCTGACAAACAGCGTCAGGTAGTTGAACAGCGTACACAGGATAAGCAGCGAACCGGCAATGGCAAAAATAATGATGTGCTGAAATTTCACGTCTCTTTTTATGTTGGGGTCTTTATAACGCATCGAAATAATCGGAGTAAGCGTCAATTTTTTGATAGCGCCGACCATTTCTTTCGTGAAACTGTGTTCATACAGCTTTTTCCTGAACGCTTCCATATCAACGCCGGATTTAATTTCGACTAACGTATTTTCGCCCTGCATGTAGTTCCATCGCATATCGGCATCGGAGGGTTGCAGAAAATCGAACGGGAAATTGCTCCGTTTCGGCAATCCGCTGACTACTGCGCAAACGGTATAATTCTCTCCGTCTCTTTTAAGAATTTTACCCACAGGACTTTCGTTCCCGAATAACTTTATGGCTCTGTCACGGGAGACTGCCAGATTTTTACTGCCGGGAATCAGAAAATCCATACTGCCTTCGACAAGTTTAACAGCAAACATGCTGAAAAACGACGAATCGATTTTGAGTATATCCGCATTGTGGTGTTTGATTTCTTCATATTCGAAATCAAACTGACGCGATACGACCGGCGTTGCATTGCCTATTTCGGGAAAAGTAGCTTTGAGGTATCCCGCCAAAGGATAAGGACCGCCCGCTGAGCGCCCGTTACGGTCGACGCGATATATCCGGTCAGCGTTTTCATGGAAATTGTCGTACGTCATTTCGTACCGTATCCAAAGCGTTGCCATGGCGAAACAGGCAAATCCCGTCGCCAGCCCAATGACGCTGATATGCGTCTGACTTCTGTATTTCCGTAAATTGCGGAAAGCGATTTTCAAATAATGGTTGAACATTGTATAAAGAATTAAATTATTAATATTGCACAAAAGTAATACAATTTTATTAACCTGTGAACTTTGAATAAGAAAAAATTAAAAAAGTAAGTATTTCATAAATTCTTTATAATTGAAATTGAAATATATACAATAGAAATGAATATACTTGCCAAGGATAATATTATTGAAATTTTCTGTATTGCAGATGATTTTTACAAAAAATATTTA
>JAITBC010000002.1 GCA_031283785.1 Tannerella sp.
GGTAATACATTTACCGTATACGAAAGCGGAAAACTTGCTCATGCGACAGTTACTTTCGTTAGTGATTGTATGATAGAGTACTATGAAAATGGGGCAACAGAGCCTGTAAAAGTAAAAAAAATTAAAGTGAAACCATGATTTACAAATGTTTCGCAGCGATTCAGGGAGAAAAAAACAAAACATCAAGAAATGGGAGATTTCAGGTAAGGGACAAAAATCATAAAAGCCTTTAGTCTTGCCTGTAGGGGTTACGAATGGTTTCTTTTGGACGCAACTTTAAAAGTTGGGAAACACATTTGTCCTTTTCAACAAACTGATTGATGGCATGCGCTATCTGAAGCAGGGAATAATAGTTTTGCAGCGCAGAATATGAGTTTCGGCTGTATTTATGAGACAAATCATAATCACCGCATTTTGAGGGTTAAAACCTTCATTCTCAATCTTCCATCGTAAACGCCCGGGAAAGGTAATGGCTTGAACATTGTTTTTCCCGGGTTTTTATATTCGCCACAGCATGATTTATTTCGACGGAAGACATATCCATACCGTCAAAATTTGTTCCGCCAATGCGTCGGTAACAAATTGCGCGAACTGACGGAAGATTCGAATCCGGTAATATTTTTCTATGAATTTAAAAATTGAAAACAGTTCCTCCGTTTTTTCATCCGTCAAATGCATACCGAAATACAAAAGTAGCATAACAGAATATTTTTTTCGGATAATTTGGTGTATATTTGCGGCGTCTTTTGTTTTTGGAATAGTTAAAACGAACAATTATGCGACAGGAAATTAAGGGGGCTATATCCCAGATAATAGGACCGGTAATAGATATTAGTTTTGAAACAAACGATGACAGCGACATAAAAATCATCCTGCCGTCCATACATGATGCAATAAAAATACGCCGTCCCGACGGCCGTATATTAATTGCCGAAATACAACAACATATCGGGGAAAACTGTGTGCGGTCGGTTGCGATGGATTCTACCGACGGATTATGCCGCGGGATGGAAGCCGTTTCCGATTATTTGCCGATAAGGATGCCTGTCGGCGAACAAACGAAAGGGCGGCTGTTGAACGTGATTGGCGAGACAATTGACGGGATGAAGCCGTTGGTGGATGTTGACACATTGCCGATACACCGGAAGGCGCCCAAATTTGAAGATTTATCGACGAAACAGGAGATTCTTTTTACCGGTATAAAAGTGATCGACTTGCTCGAACCTTACCTTAAAGGAGGTAAAATCGGACTGTTCGGCGGCGCCGGTGTGGGAAAAACGGTGCTTATAAAAGAACTTATCAATAATATTGCGAAGCGGCATAACGGCTTTTCCGTATTCGCCGGAGTAGGCGAACGTACCCGCGAAGGGAATGACTTGCTTCGCGAAATGATAGAATCGGGGGTTATACGCTACGGAAAAGCTTTCGAGGAATCTATGGAAAAAGGCGACTGGGATTTGTCGCAGATAGATTATGAGGAATTAAAAAAATCGCAGGCAACCCTTATCTTCGGTCAGATGAATGAACCTCCCGGCGCTCGCGCATCCGTAGCTTTGTCGGGACTGACAATGGCGGAATCGTTCCGCGATGCGGACGGTGGGTCGAATGATATTCTGTTTTTCATCGATAACATATTCCGTTTCACACAAGCGGGGAGCGAGGTGTCTGCATTATTGGGACGAATGCCTTCGGCTGTGGGATATCAGCCGACGCTGGCTACCGAAATGGGAAATCTGCAGGAAAGGATAACATCTACGAAAAACGGCTCTATCACTTCCGTACAGGCCGTATATGTTCCGGCAGACGATCTGACGGATCCGGCCCCGGCTACGACGTTTTCCTATTTGGATGCAACGACCGTGCTGAGCCGTAAAATCACGGAACTTGGCATATATCCTGCTGTAGACCCGCTCGAATCGACATCGCGTATCCTTGACCCAAATATCGTAGGGGATGCCCATTATGATACGGCACAACGTATAAAACAGATTCTCCAGCGTAACAAGGAATTGCAGGATATCATATCTATACTTGGAATGGAAGAACTCTCGGACGACGACCGCAGAACGGTAAACCGCGCGCGTCGCATCCAGCGATTCCTCTCGCAGCCTTTCTTTGTAGCCGAACAGTTTACCGGCGTCCCCGGCGTGATGGTTCCTATCGAAGATACCATAAAAGGATTTCGCATGATTCTCGACGGCGAGGTCGACGAACTTCCGGAGCAGGCCTTTCTGAATGTCGGCACGATAGAAGATGCCATAGAAAAAGCGGATATAATAAGAAAACAGATGAAATGATCCCCAATAGATAAAATCGATGTGTTTATAGATAAAATAGATGTGCTTGAAGAAAATAAACCGAACGACATATCTAAGTCGAATAAGATAACGCGATAATCGTATGAGAAATGAAAACAGAATAAATATTAAAATACTTTCCCCGGCAGGGACAATATACGACGGCGAGGTACGGCATGTGACTTTCCCCGGAGAAACGGGATCTTTTGCGGTGTATCCTTCGCATGCGCCCATCATATC
>JAITBC010000043.1 GCA_031283785.1 Tannerella sp.
TCGGATATAATCAGCAGGAAATTCTCGTAGGCAATCAAACTGTTATCAATGTTCAACTTAAATCAGATACCGAACTTGAAGAAATTGTTGTAACAAGTTTGGGTATTACTAAAGAAGCCCGTGCTGTAGGATATGCCGTAACCTCTATCAAGTCAACGGAGTTGACTAAAGTGGGGACGCCAAACTTTGCCACGGCTTTGTATGGAAAAGCCCCCGGCGTTCGCATTCAGCAAGTGCAGGGGGGCAGTGTTGCCGGCGTATCTATCACGGTACGCGGGTTGAGTTCCATTACCGGAAGCACCCAACCGTTAGTAGTTATGAACGGCGTGCCGATTCGTAACGGTGGTACGGGTTCCGGCAATGAGTCTACTTTCGCAGAATTTGGCGCCGAAGGACGTATTCGAGGTAACGGATTGATTGATATCAACCCCGAAGACATCGAAGACCTCACAATTCTGAAAGGCGCTGCCGCTACCGCACTCTACGGTTCGGAAGCTGCCAACGGAGTAGTGATGATTACCAGCAAACGTGCGAAAAAAGGCGAAGGTATCAATGTGGATTTCAACGCTTCCCTGACGGTGAATCAGGTAGCGTATGTCCCTAAAATCCAGGACGAATATGGCCCCGGCGCTTATGTTCAGAATTACGGCACCTATCAAAAGCAATCCGGAGGGTTCAGGCAACTGACATACAATGGACAAACTTACGAGAGCGTCATCTTCGGTTCGGGTTTTTACGACAAATCTCAGTTCGGACCGGCATACGACGGACGACAGGTATTGTATTGGGACGGAAAGGTGCGTCCATACCTCCCATATACCAATGACCCATGGAAGGAACTGTTCCGTACGGGATTCAACCAAAACTACAACATTGCGATTAACTACGGAAGCGAAAAGGCATCCGCACGTTTCTCGTACACGTACAACAATGAAATCCCGAATGCGTTGACAGGAAATTATGCCAAACATAATTTTAATCTGACCGGAACACTGAATATTTTAAAAAATGTTACTGTGGATTATTCGGCTAACTATGTTACCCAGAATATAGAGGACAGGCCTACGAATGCTTTGGGTTTGTATATGTCGTCTGCCGACGCTTTCGGTTCGTTTATGGATATATCATTGATAAAACAATGGTATAAAACGAGTCTCGGATACAAAAGGACACATTTGGGCGGCGACAGAACTCTCACGCCCGACGAAGTGTTTATTGTGCCTTCACGCGATGATACGGAAGTTCGGGGTTTGTCGGATTATTTCTGGAACAATCAGGAAAAGCACATGAGCGAAATATCCAACCGTCTTATTGCCAGTGTTGCTCCTCAATGGAAAATTGTGGACTGGCTGACTTTGCGAGGACGTATGTCAACCGACCTTACTGCCGACAAGGAAGAGTATCAGCAGCCAACAGAGCGTCCAATCGCCTTTTTCGACCCATCCGGCAGCTATTCCGTTACTCAGCGTCGATATGACATTCTGTACGGTGACGTCATGCTGTTGGTAAATAAAAAATTGACCGACAAATTGACTCTGTCGGCAAACCTCGGATGGCAGGGACGTTACGAAAGCATGTTAAATATCCGTTCATATACCGACGGCGGTTTAGCAAATGAAAACTGGTTTGCCCTGCAAGCCAGCCGTTATCAGGCACGGACCGAATATCAGACGCAAGAACTTCTGAAAACAGCTTATGTCGGCACTATCGGTTTGTCGTGGGACAATTACCTGTATTTAGATATAACAGGACGTCAGGAAAAAACATCGACCCTGCAAAAAGGGAAAAATGTTTATTTCTATCCTTCGTTCAGCGGCAGCTTTATTTTTTCCGACGCTTTCAGGGATTTGTTTCCTGTGTGGTGGAACTATGGTAAATTGCGTACCTCTTACGGTATTGTAGGTAATGCGCCCAATGTGTATCAAGCCAATGTTGTGTATGAGCAAAGTTCGGAAAATGGATATACTTATAACCATATACCGGGAACTCTTGGAAATTCGACTCTTATGCCTGAAACAACAAAAGAATTTGAAATCGGATTTGAAAGCAAATTCGCCAAAAACCGTTTAGGATTGGAGTTTACCTATTACAACAGAAAGATTAGCGATATGCTTCTGGAAACGCCACAGGCAAATTCTTCGGGCGCCAGCAAAATCTGGCTCAATGTAGGTTCGATGAAAAACTACGGAATGGAGTTCAATTTATATGGTACTCCTGTCCTTAATAAGGATTTTTCATGGACTGCGACGTTAAACATATCGCGTAATTACAATGAAGTGACTTACCTGATAGAGGGAGTTGATTTCATTCAGAATGCAGGTTGGGGAGGCGACGTTGCTTTACTGCGTTCGTATGTAGGGCGTCCAATGGGCGATTTCTATGTGCAGACGCCAAAAAGAGACGCCAACGGTAATAAGATGGTTAACGATAACGGATATTATGCCAATGACTCCGAAAGGGCAAACGTAGGAAACGCCATGCCTTTAGTAGTCGGCGGATTTATCAATCAGTTTACTTACAAGCAGTTTTTCCTTGATGTGCTGGTCGATTATTCGATTGGAGGTAAAATATTTAATGAGACATATCAATATGCCATGGGACAGGGATTGCTTGAAAATTCGCTGGAAAACAGGTCAACTGAAAGAGGTGGTCTGTCGTACTATTATCCGGGTGATGAAAACATTGGGAAAGCGGTTGCTGCAAGCTCCAGCGCAACATCAGGACCAAATGGCGAGCGCATTTATCATAATGGTGTAATTCAGGAAGGAATTGTGGAAAGCACCGGTCAGGTGAATACACAAATTGTGCCTGCGGATAATCTGTATCACGAAACGTATGCATGGGGGACAAATGGAACCCAATACACAGGCGAACATGCCATTTTTGACAAAACGTATGTGAAAATGCGTGAATTGGCATTTGGTTATACCCTGCCACAGTCGGTATCGTCCAAATTAGGGTGCAGAAAACTGCAACTGTCGGTGTTTGGGCGTAATCTGTTCTACATTTACAAGGCGATGCCCGACTGGGATGTGGAATCAAGTATTGGCACCAACTGGACCAATCAGGCTCAAATAGGCGGTTCTGCTGCACCTATGCGCAGTTTTGGATTCTCATTAAGAGCAAATTTTTAATTTATATTGAATTTTAAAAAGGTTAAAAATATGAAAAAAATAATATTTTTATTAGTTACAGTGTCCGTAATGTTGGGAACTAACGGATGTTCGGATGACGCATATAACGATAAATTTATCGACCCGACAAAGGTAACATCCGTGTCGGTTCCGAACCTGATGACCGGTGTATTTCTTCGTGCAGGGAATTACAGTACTTACGGTTATTACCGGTATTTTGCGTTTGAACCTATATTCATAGGTAAATTTGCTCAGACTTTCGGATATTCCAGAATTTCGAGCATGTACGTTCCCGGATGGGAGGGTTATGCCGAGAGCCAGTTCGGAGATCTTTATACCTGTATGTCAGATTACGTAAGTTTAGTCAACGAATACGAAAAATTGGTCGAGACGGAAAAAGCGTCGGTAGAAGCATTCAAATTAGCTGCCATGGTGCATTTGTACGACTGGCTGTTAGCATGTGTGGACATGTTCGGCGACATGCCGTTTACAGAAGCCTGTACTCTTCCTATTTCCATGGATATAGTCAGTGCACAAGCATCTTACGATAAAGCAGAAGATATCTATTCCAAAGTAATAGACGAATTGAAAGTGGCCGCACAGAGATTTAACAGTTCGGATTTAGTAAAATTGAGCAAATTTACTAATCACGACCTGATTAATCGAGGCGATTTTAACAAGTGGGCGCGATATGCCAATTCATTGCGTTTACGCGCTGCAATCCGTATTTCGCAACACGGTAATCTGGCTGCAAAAGGTAAGGAAACAATAGCCGAGATACTCGGCAATCCGGATCAATATCCATTGGTTGAAACTAATGCAGACAATATCTTTCTGTGGAACGCAAAATCGGGTAACTGGAATTTGAGAGGCGGCGGCGGATTTGATTGGACAACATGCCGACTAGCTTCCGCTCCCATCATCGACCGAATGTTGAAAAGCGGTAATCATTACGCCGGAGGACCAGTCACCGCTGGTCAATATGTGGACGGAGATGACCCGAGAATCCTGTTGCTCTTTACTCTTCGTTCCGGTCTGGAAGCCGATAATGAACCTCAGCAGTATAATTATACGAATGTACTCGCAGGCGAAACGAAACCGTTGTTTTTCTATGGTGTAGGTACTACTACGGATACGGAAATAGCAATGTACGGGGGAAGTGAATTTTCGGAGATTGTTGACCAGGGTTTCTTCCGCAACAATTACGAATTTGAACACGTGCAAATGACCGCCGCCGAAGTGCTGTTCTGCAAAGCAGAAGCCTATCATCGTGGCTGGGGTGTGGCACAGAACGACGCCGAAGCTGAAAGGTATTTCAAGGAAGCTGTCAAGCAGTCTATTCTGTTGTACTACCACTGGAACGAGATAAGCGACCAGCCGAAAACGAAAGACATCCCAACGCCGGACATTGCATCTATCGAAGCTTTTGCTGCTGCAAGATGGGTGTCAAGCGTCAATCCTGCGATTCCTTACGATGCTGCCGATCCAAAACTGGATGCTATCCTGACGCAGAAGTGGCTACACTGGGGTATCTTTTTCCCGCGTCAATGCTGGAGCCAGCTCCGTCGGACAGGATTACCAAAACTTGTCTATCCGAACAGCGGCAGCGAACTGTTGCCATGGGCGCCCGACAGATGGAGATATCCGGTAGGCGAACGTAGCTATAATCAGAAATATCCGGGTGAAGAAGTGGATACGTATTACAGCAAACTCTTTTGGGCTGACTCGAAAGGTATGCGTCATTCAGTTAAAACCGGCGATACTTGGACTGATCAGTATTAACAAAACTGTCTTTCCGGTTATACCGGTATAGTATTAATCAAGAGGTTGTCTGTTTGTCAGGCAGCCTCTTTTTTGATGAATAATTGTAGTTATACTTTGCTTGTTCACAAATTGAATTTTTTGTCTGACCTCTTGTTGTGGAAGCTCGGGAACAGTTGCAGTCATCCCCAAATTCTCGAAATTTCGCAGTTCATCATTTGTTTCTAAAAAAAATTCATACATTTGTAAAAAAATATAGTATGCCAAATATATCGGACAAAGGACTCAGGATGCCGGCTTCTCCAATAAGAAAGCTTGTACCATACGCAGATGCGGCTAAAGAGCGGGGTGTAAAAGTATATCATCTAAACATCGGACAGCCGGATAT
>JAITBC010000065.1 GCA_031283785.1 Tannerella sp.
ATGGTACGGCCTCCAAGTCCATCATCAATTTTGAGTTGCAGCAGTTTGTCGGCTTTCGGGACTTTCGTACATTCAAGTACGGTGCCTGTGCGGATATCCAGTTTGGTAAAATCATCGAAAGAAATCGTCTCTCGGATTGGAGGCGTTCGTTTTTCCGCTGCTTCGTTCGCTTTTTTTGTGTCAAGAAGTTTCCGTACCTGTCGTTCGATGACATCATCTTCTATCTTTTCGAAAAGGAGTTCTGTCGTTCCGAGTTGATGACCCGTTTCCAACAACATCGTTTCGCCAAGCCTGTTCCATTTCAGTGGGTTGATATTAAGCATTTTATTCAGTTTATTCATGCTGAAAGGCAGGAACGGCTCGAATGCAATGGTAAGGTTTGCCGTTATCTGAAGCGAGATGTTGAGAATCGTCGCAACGCGTGTCATATCTGTTTTTGCAAGTTTCCAAGGCTCCGTATCGGCCAGATATTTATTGCCGATACGAGCCAGGTTCATCGCTTCTTTTTGCGCATCGCGGAAGTGATACGTGTCTAACAGTTTCTCCAGATTCGTTTTGACGCCGGCAAATTCTTTTAATGTCTCTTTGTCGTAGTCGGAAAGTTCGCCGCATTCCGGCACTTTATTGTCAAAATATTTGCCGGTGAGGACTAACGTTCGGTTTACAAAATTGCCCAGGATAGCTACTAACTCATTATTATTACGGGCATGGAAATCTCTCCATGTAAAATCGTTATCTTTTGTTTCGGGGGCATTGGCTGTCAGCACATAGCGCAATACATCCTGTTTCCCCGGCAATTCGTCGAGATATTCGTGAAGCCATACGGCCCAGTTGCGTGATGTTGAAATCTTGTCTCCTTCGAGATTCAGGAATTCGTTTGCCGGTACGTTTTCCGGTAAAATATACGACCCTTCGGCTTTAAGCATGGTCGGGAAAACGATACAATGAAAAACGATATTATCTTTACCGATAAAATGCACCAGTTTTGTTTCGGGATCTTTCCACCATTTTCCCCAGTCGTCGGGGAGGAGTTCTTTTGTATTCGATATATATCCGATGGGCGCGTCAAACCATACATACAGCACTTTCCCTTCCGCACCTTCCACCGGAACGGGAATCCCCCAGTCCAAGTCACGACTTACGGCACGGGGCTGTAGGCCCATGTCGAGCCAGCTTTTGCATTGTCCGTAAACATTCGGTTTCCATTCCGTATGATCTTCGAGTATCCATTTGCGGAGGAATGGTTCGTACTTGTCTAACGGAAGGTACCAGTGTTTCGTCTCGCGCATTACGGGTTTGCTGCCGCTGATGGTAGATCTGGGATTTTTCAGATCGGTAGGATTTAATGCCGATCCACAAGCTTCGCACTGGTCTCCGTATGCATTTTCGTTCCCACAGTGCGGACATATTCCTGTGATATAACGGTCGGCAAGAAACTGTCCGGCCTCTTCATCATAATACTGCTCGTTTGTTTTTTCGATGAATACCCCTTTGTCGTATAGTGTGCGGAAGAATCCGGAAGCGGTCTCATGCTGGGTTTTGGATGTTGTCCGGGAATATATGTCGAACGTGATACCGAAATCTTCGAATGACTTTTTGATAATATTATGATAATGGTCAACGATATTCTGCGGCGTGACGCCTTCTTTTTTAGCGCGTATGGTAATGGGTACGCCATGTTCGTCGGAGCCTCCGATGAACAGGACATCTTCGCCTTTCATACGCAGGTAACGTGCATAGATATCCGCCGGTACGTAGACTCCTGCCAGATGACCGATATGTACAGGACCATTAGCATAAGGTAATGCTGAGGTAATGAGCGTTCTTTTAAAATGTTTTGCTTCCATCTGTATTGGGATTTTGGCTGCAAAGATAACGTAAGGCGGGAGGAATACAAAATTTACCTGCACTTTTTGACTCGCATCCGTATTGCGAAAAGACGGCAGGAACAGGTTCCTGTTCCTGCCGGTAGCGCTATGGCTTTCGTGTTATTTAAATGTTTAAGTAAAGAAAAAGACTATTGCAACAGTTGTTAAGACAGGCTGATTTTAAAATTCGACGCCTAATTTCAGACTGATACCTCCCGCCGCTTTGGCTTCGTATTTTGTATTGCTGTCCCTGTCAGCCTTACTTTTGTAGTAATAATATCCATATCCTCCGTTAGCCGGTATACCTCCATAGTTCTGGTAGGAATAGCCTATGCTTATGTTGATCCCGATGCGGGGGGATATTTGATATTTTACGCCGACGGCAGAGTTCATATATATCCCCATTCCTCCGAATCCGTCGCTGAGGTTGAATGCATAACCGACGCGAAACATTGCAAGCGGCGTTATGGCGCTGTTTGGTATCGGATAATAGCCGCGTACGTCTAAAAACAAGGGGAGCGTCATGAATGATGAATCCACGGCATGCATATACGTTACGGAGTCCGTCGGAGTAATTAGTGTTCCGCTTACCGTACCTACGTATTGAGGGTAACTTTCCGAATTTCTCATCTGGGCGTCGCGTGCATTATACATGTGCAAGCCAAGGCCTGCTCCGGCAAAAAGAAATTCGTTTATCTGTAATCCGTGGCTTGTATTTATCTCCAGATTTCCTTTTGATCCTGTTTTGCCTAAAGGGAAATCATAACCTGCATCGAATGTCCCTTTATATCCGCTTATACGGTAGTTGCCGTAATCGTCGTCATATCCGGAAGAAGACCTGCGGTTATCATTGTATTCGTAATCGTCGTCGGATCTCGGAGTCCTGCGCGGTGAAGACTGTTTTGCCGAAATATTGCCGCCGCCGTTGCGTGCAGAAACGCCGCGCGATATCCGTTTGACGTCGTCCATCGAATATTCGTATATTTTGCCTGTCGGTATACGAATACTTACGAAATCGTCGGGTTCAAATTCTTCGATAACTCCACGGATAATGCGTCCGTTTGTCAAATAGACGGCGTCGGGCATGGCAGCATCACTGCCGGAGGTCTGCCGTGAGGAACTTCTATTATCGCGTGAAGAAGATGATGATGATGTGTTGCGGGAAGATGAACTGCGGGTGTTTCGCGGCGTATTGTCCTGATCATCATTGCCGAGCTGTAGATTGGATTCATTGTCATAACTTTCCATCTGTTGTGCGATGCGACGGCGGCGTACGTTTGATGATGATTCCGCGGGTACGGCAGTACGTTCGCCGGCGCTTCGCTGGGTATATTGCATATTTTCGTCGCGATAAGCAATACCTACTACTTCTATAGCTTCATCATTTTCATTTTCAGGGACATCCATGACGAGGATATTTGTCCCTCCGGCCGCCGCAGCTTTCTTTTTCAGTTGTTCTACGGCATCCTTGTAACTGATATTTGATATGGCGGATATACGCTTAAGGCGGGTCATGCCACGGACGTCCGCTTCCGAAAAAGTAGTTTTCACATCCTGCCAGAATATTTTGTTATCGGATGAAAGTTTGTTCCCGGCAGGAGATGTGCTGCGGTTTGCAGGACTCTGACCGGATGGAGGGGTACGGTCGGAAGACGAACGTAAATTATCATCATATATTTCTTTTCTGCCGTCTTCGTACAATATATAGGAGATTGCCGATTTCGGTCTTTCGTATACGGAAGATTCTCCCGGATAAGTATATTCTACACGATTTTCGAGGCTTCTTTGTACGTGTACCTCAATCGTTGTGCCGTTCCGCAATACAATCTTGTCCTGCGCATGGAGGCCGTAAGCAATTCCGATCACCAATAGTATGCAAATAGCTAACTGTTTCATACGTCATATAATTTTTTCACCCTGCAGTTTCCGGTGCAAGGGCTTGTTTTAACATGTCTTCGGGCGTGGAAACGGCTGAATATTATCGTATTATAGATATTTTCCTAATATTCAACGCCCGATATTCAGTACAATCTTAAATAACTGAAACGTGGCAAAGATAAAACAAAGACTTTGAAATATCAAACTAAAAAACAAATTAATTATGTTTTTTCCTCTTTTTGTATTTTTCGTAATGATTTCTGTGATTGTAGCTGTTTTCTTTTTTGTCGTTTTTGCCCCAGCGGTTTTTCTCCGTGTTGCCGTCGTTTTTTTCCGTCATACGGCTTTCCCGGTTGTTGCGACCTTTCTCCGTTGCGGGTTTTACGACAATCATCTTCCCGTCGACCTCAAAGTTGTTTAAAGAATCCATGACACGTCCGGCATCCGCTTTATTAACTTCGAAAAGTGTGAAATCGTCGTGTAGCTCGATGCGTCCTATATCTACTTTCCGTCCTTTAACGCAACGGTTTAGAAGTTCTATAAGTTGTGCTGGGGTGAGTGCGTTTTTCCGTCCGAAATTTATCTTAAGGATTTTCATGCCTTCTTCGGCGTGGTCGGAGGATAATTTACGCTTTCCTTCACGGTTTTTCTTTATTTGGAGAGAATCATGTTTTTCATCGGCCGGATCAATTTCTCCTGCGTCGCGGTAATAGTCTATAAGCCGGTTAAATTCGAGGGATATGATACGTTTGATGATGTCTTCTTTTTCGAGCCATTCTAATTTGCGGAATATGGAAGGCATTAACGATGCGATATCGTCTTCGTTCACCTTTACTTTTTCTATTTTGTCGGCGAAGTTGAAAAGTTGTTTTTCGCAGATTGTTTTGCTGTCGGGGATGTTACCTTTTTCAAATTTGCAATTTGCGGCATCCGTTATTTTGCGTAGTTTTCCTTTCTCCTTTGTGTGGCAGATTGCGATTGAGATGCCGGTTTTACCGGCCCGTGCGGTACGTCCGCTCCGGTGTGTATACGCTTCCGTCTCGTCAGGCAGGCCGAAATGTATGACATGCGTGAGATTGTTTACATCCAGGCCTCTTGCTGCAACGTCGGTGGCAACCAGCAGCTGCAGGTTGCGGTTACGGAATTTCTGCATCACGTAGTCCCGCGCTGCCTGGGTGAGTTCGCCATGTAATGCATCCGCGTTATACCCGTCGTGTATGAGCTTGTCGGCGATTTCCTGTGTCTCACGCCGTGTCCGGCAGAAAATGATGCCGTATATATTCGGGTAATAATCGGCGATACGTTTGAGCGCCAGATATTTATCTTTAGCGTGTACCATAAAGTAAATATGGCGTATGTTATCGTTTCCCTTGTTTTTTTCTCCAATAACGATCTCATGCGGCGAATGCATATAAAGTTTTGTTATCTTTGCAATTTCTTTCGGCATTGTTGCGGAAAAGAGCAGCATATTGCGTTCCGGGGGCACTTCCTGTAATATTTCTTCGATATTCTCCGCAAATCCCATTGACAACATCTCGTCCGCTTCGTCGAGGATAACGTTCCTTATATAAGAAAGATCTGCTACGCGACGGTTCATCAGGTCTAACAGGCGTCCAGGCGTAGCGACGATCACCTGTACCCCTTTGGAAAGCGTTTTAATCTGGCTTTCGATGCTCGAACCTCCATACACGGGGAGCACCGATACGTTTTCCATGTATTTTGAGTAGTCGTTCAGGTCGGATGCAATCTGCAAACACAGTTCGCGTGTAGGACACAATATGAGCGTTTGCGGACGACGTACTCCGGGATCCGTTTTCTGCAGTATGGGCAGACCGTACGCCGCAGTTTTCCCTGTCCCTGTCTGCGCCAGAGCAATGATATCTCTGTTGTTTTCTAACATAAGGGGAATCACCTCTTCCTGTACGGGCATAGGAGCGGCATAGCCCATTTCGCTGATGGCCCTGATGATTTCAGGCATGATGCCTAATTCTTCAAATTTATTCATAAAGATTATTTTACTCCCCACATTTTTTTTAACTGCGAACTTACATGTATGTCGCAAATTAAGTAATGTACGGGATGTTCCGATTTTTAAATGCGGGGGCAAAGATAACACAAATTGAGCGAAATACAAAAAGAATACAAATTCCCTCTGGAAAAACTTTTTTATTGTACTCGCTTGGAAATCCGGAATTTTCATGTACATTTGTCCCAATTTTTTAATAAATAATATATTCTTTTTTCCGGGAAATGTCTGGAAAAAAAACGTTCGGAAAATGATGTTCGGGGAAAAGTGTAAGATGTAAAAAAAAGAAGAAGAAAAATGAATGTAATTAACAAGACGATTGATTTGGGTGATGGGAGGATCATCACCGTTGAAACCGGGAAGTTGGCCAAGCAGGCTGATGGAGCGGTGACTGTACGTATGGGCAACACGGTGTTGCTTGCTACTGTTTGTGGCGCTAAGGATGCTGCTCCGGGCGTAGATTTTATGCCGCTTCAGGTAGATTATAAGGAGAAATTTTCGGCATTTGGCCGTTTTCCCGGCGGCTTTACCCGCAGGGAAGGTAAAGCTTCCGACTATGAAATTTTGACGTCACGATTAGTAGACCGTGTTTTACGCCCTCTGTTTCCGGACGATTATCATGCGGAAGTATTTGTGAATATCATACTTTTCTCGGCAGATGGAGAAGATGTGCCCGATGCGTTGGCCGGATTGGCCGCTTCCGCTGCGCTTGCGGTGTCGGATATACCGTTTAACGGGCCTATTTCGGAAGTGCGCGTGGCGCGTATTGACGGCAAGTTTGTTGTCAATCCCACGTTTTCCCAGCTTGAGAAAGCAGATATAGATATTATGGTAGGCGCTACTGCCGAGAATATCATGATGGTAGAAGGCGAGATGAATGAAGTGCAGGAGCCGGACATGCTTGAAGCTATTAAAGTTGCCCATGAGGCTATTAAAGAGCATTGCCGGATACAGGGGGAACTTGCCGAAGCATGCGGTAAGACGGTGAAGCGCGAATACAGTCATGAGGAAAATGATGAAGAATTGCGTGCCGCCGTGCGTGAAGCATGTTATGATAAGGTTTATGCGATAGCCGTTTCCGGTAGCGCTAAACAGGAACGGTCGGATGCCTTTACAGCTGTTAAAGATGAATTTAAAGCGCAGCGTACCGAAGAGGAACTGGAAGAAAAAGGCTCTCTTATCGACCGTTATTATCATGAAGTGGAGAAAGAAGCGATGCGTCGTGCCATCCTTGACGAAGGTAAACGCCTTGACGGACGTAAGACTACGGAGATACGTCCTGTCTGGATCGAAACGGATTGTTTGCCCGGCCCTCACGGAGCGGCAATATTTACGCGTGGCGAGACACAGTCGTTATCGACCGTTACGCTCGGCACGAAAAGCGATGAGAAGATTGTGGACGATGTATTGACACACGGTAAGGAACGTTTTCTTCTCCACTATAATTTCCCGCCCTTTTCGACAGGCGAAGCAAGAGCGCAGCGTGGGGTCGGGCGTCGCGAAGTCGGCCACGGAAATCTGGCGCACCGCGCGTTGAGACGAATGATTCCCGAAAATTACCCGTATGTAATACGCATCATGTCGGATATTCTGGAATCGAACGGCTCGTCGTCGATGGCTACCGTTTGTGCCGGGACACTGGCCCTGATGGATGCCGGTATACCTTTGTGCAGGCCTGTATCGGGCATTGCCATGGGGCTTATCTCGGAAAACAAAGGCACAAATTATGCTGTCCTTTCGGATATTCTCGGAGATGAAGACCATCTCGGAGATATGGACTTTAAGGTTACAGGTACGAAAAACGGTATTACTGCAACGCAGATGGATATCAAGGTTGACGGCCGGTCGTACGAGATACTCGAAAAAGCATTAGCACAGGCTAAAGAAGGGCGCTTGCATA
>JAITBC010000071.1 GCA_031283785.1 Tannerella sp.
TCTTATGCACATCGATATAATAAGCATTACGCCCGATACCGTCTTCAAACGAACGGCGCGCCAGCCAATCATCTAACGTAAATGTATAATCACAGACAATACGGCGGCTTTCGCGTATTCCCATCAATGCGCCTGTTCCGCTCAAATAAGAACCGCCGAATACGTCCGGCTGGTATTCTTTCATTCCGTCATGTAACTGTTTTACCAGTTTACGCCCCGTCATGATGGCGGAAGATAGCGAAACCGGGTCAATACTGTTTACCGTCACATGTCCGGCATTGAATGACAGTACGGAAGGACCTGCGACTTTGTCGTTCATATGCGCATCCTTAACCAACGGATACTTACCTGATTTCAGCATCTGATGCACGGGGCTTCGCTCATTATTGGTATGCGTCGAATTTCCGATCAGAGAATATTGATACATATCCACATTCGATACCGAAAAACAAAGCGTCCCCTGCTGTACGTCGCCATCCTTTTCAGAGTGCCCTTTCAAAATCCGTTTTTTTATTTTTCAGTCAAGGCAAATGAACACCAGAGCATGGGCGCTTGCCCATGATAATCGCCGGTTATTCGTGGACGGTCGTAGTAATATTGCCGGTCATTTTTCTTGTTCGTGCCTACGCATACTTCTGCCACGTTACCTTTGTCGTCGATATATGAGACTAATGCCATCCAAGCTTTCCGTGCTACCGAGCCATATTGTTCCATGCTAAGCCATCCATGCCGGATTCCGGAGATCATTGCATAAGTGAACATAGCTGTACCTGATGTTTCCGCCCAACAATCCGGTGCATCTATCAGCTGGTTCCACATCCCCGATTCCGATTGATGTTTTTTCAGGCTTTCCATCATGAACAAATAACCTTTCAGGATGTGCGGACGGTCAGGATTATTTTCCGGAAGTGAGCGGAGCAGCTCCGTCATTCCCGCTGCCATCCATCCATTACCGCGACCCCAAAAAAATGGGACATCAGACGCATGGTAAAACAATCCGTTGGGACGTTGCAGAGAATCTAAATAGACGACCATTTCGCGTGCCGTGCGATTGATATATTCTACATTACCGGTCACCTTGTAAGCCTGCGACTGAATAATGGTAATCATAAACATATCGTCTATCCACATGCGTGTTTGCCACGAAAGTCCTTTAGTCGCCAATACCTTCTGTTCGTCAGTAGCATCTTCAGGCAGTATCCATTGTGTATCAGCATAAGGCATACCCAAGTCAAAATAACGCTTGTCTTTGGTAATCTGATAAAATTCCAGAGGCAGGCATCCGAACATATTTAAATCTACATGATTCATAATAGGTTGATATGCTTTTTCTGTAGAAAAAAGCGGTTCGAATTTTTGCATAAGCTGCTCAATCAGCGCTTTGTTTTCGGTAGCTTCAGCATAACGCAATGCACCGAGCCAGGTACATACTTCTGCATATTGTATCCATTTACCTCCATGTAACATGTGTTCACTATCAATAAAACGTTTGCTTAGCAGATTGCCTATTTCCCGACTTGTATAACCGGCCGGAAAAGAAGCAAGATAATCGCTTTGTGCGAACAACCCTCGACTACACATTAATATAATGACACACAAAATGCAAGAAAAATATTTAGTTTTCATAACTGCATGTTAATATTAATAATACCCTTCATTTTGTTCTTCAGCATCCGTACCGCGAGGTTTCAGGCGGTCGATATGTTTTTGAGGAATAGGTCGCAGTTTATGATGTGGACGGAAACCGACCGCATCAGGATTCCATTTTGTTACGTATTCTTCCAGTTTCTCACACCGTACCAAATCCGTCCAACGACAAGTTTCTCCCAATAGTTCGCGCCCGCGTTCATCCAGAATAAAGTCAACAAAATTCGATTGCAAATCAGCTGCCTTTACTTCAATTTCAGAGTAAGTATCATGCGTATCTCCGAAGCTACCGCCTTCTTCACGCCAGTATTGAGGCATTTTGATTTCGCCCTCGTGCCATGCAGCACGCCGGCGAAGTTCATTAATATAAGTGGCGGCCGTTTCATAATCCCCTTTACGTCCGGAAGCCTCCGCTGCAATCAAATATGTTTCACCCAGACGCATCCGCACCCATTCACGACCGCCTGGCATATCATTGGATGCTAAACGCAACGGATCAAAATATTTCAGTAAAGCCGGATAATAACGATTGTTTTGAGACAGATCCGCTTTGTTCCATGCAAAATATTTATAAGAATACGTTTGTGCCGGCGGATTCAGGCTGTAATAAATTGCCGTATCCCCGATAGCCAATGCCGTGCCTGTTCGATTACAATAATAAGCCCATTTAAAACTTTTATAAAAGCGGACATCATTTTTACGATCAAATAATTCGGACATCACCTTATCCGTTTGACGATGACGACGATACGGACGCCCATTTGCCAAATCCCTTGTCATGCCCGGTTGATCCTCATACCAGGAACCCCAGAAGAGATGGAAAGCATTCCCATCGCCTCGGTAGACAGGATCTGTCGTAAACTGAACAGAGAATATAACCTCTTTATTTCCCTGGTTATTAATATCCCATAACTGGGAAAAATTCTCTGCCAAGCTATACTGTCCACTCTCAATAACCATTTTGGCATATTTCAATGCATTATCCATATCCGTCGCTTGTTGACCGCGTTGATCCGAAACTGCACTTCCGCGTGTCAGATGTATTTTTGCCAACAAGTGTGCGGCGGAATAGCGCGTGGCTTTACCCGTCATAGTCGCTTTCTCCGGCAAATATTGAACGGCATATTCCAAATCCGTTATGATTTGCTTGTATATATCCGAAACAGGTGTTCGCTGAAAGTCCGTTCGCACTTCAAAGGCCACATCCAGTACCAAAGGAATATTTCCAAAATGCTGTACCATGTCGAAATAGAAATAAGCGCGAACAAACGACATTTCTGCCATAGCTGATTGTTTTTGAGTCTCGGTCAACAAACTTGAGCTTTCTACTTGCTGAATTACCAAATTGGCGGTACTAATAGCTTTGTAACTGTTCTGCCAGAACTCATACAAAACACTTGCATCGCTACTCAACTGGCTCCCATACTGGTTAAAACCGGAAGCATAAGGCCCGGGATCTTCGCCTTGCGTAAATAAATCCGTTCCGTATTCCGTCAACACATTATACCGTTCATTTCCTGTCGGCCAACGCATATAACTGTAAGCAGCGGTTGCCGCAGCATTAACTCCGGCTTGAGTGCCATAATAGTCAGGAGTCAAACGGGGCAAATCTTTTTCTTCAAGATATGAATCGCAACTTGTAATACCCAACAAATATATCGGAAAAATACCTATAATAAAATTGATTATTTTTTTCATGTTTCTTTTTCTTTAATGATTAAAAACTCAAATTCAGCCCCATAAGCCATGTAGACGGTGTTGGACGGGTATAACCCCCAGAACCTTCCGGGTCGACTCCTTCAAAATTTGTCCACATCCAGGGATTATGCATCTGGAGATAGAACCGGAGACGGGAAACGTCGAAACGCCCTGTTAACCGGTTTGGTAAAGTGTAACCTAAAGTTATATTCTTTAATTTTACAAAATCTGCTTTCTGATAGTTCAGCGTATAATAATAATCTAAAAAATCAATGCCTTCTATCGGACGTGGAGCGTCATTACTCGGATTGGCCGGCGTCCAGTAATTTACTTTCACATTCCCGTTTCGCATAGCCTGATTGAGTAATGAAAGATCATTATTAATCATAGCGCCTTGATGCATCATAAAGTAAAAACTGAAATCAAAATCTTTATACCGGAAGGAGTTATTCAAACTGGCTATAATGGAAGGACGGGCTTTCCCCTGAATAACACGGTCGTCGGGAGTAATCTTATAATCACCATCATCCCAAAGCTTAATTGAACCTACTCTGAAATTACTTCCGTTAGCATTAAATTTAGCCATTTCCGCATTATCTTCCGGCGTGTCCTGCCAGATACCCACTTTTTTGTAATTGTAGTATACATTGATGGCTTCACCGATAAACCAACTGTTACCGGTATCATCGACTTTTCCATTGTACAGTTCCACAATTTCTTCCCTGTTTGTATACAACATCCAATCAGTTGCCCAGCTAAAGTCTTTACGCTCAATATTTATCGTATTAAGCGTAAATTCAATTCCCCTATTACGGGTACGTCCGATATTCGACCGTATTACCTCAAATCCCGAAACAATCGGCAACTGGCGGTCGAGCAGCAAATTTTCGGTATTCTGCAAATAGATATCAATAACGCCACTGATTCTATTCTGAAGGAATCCAAAATCAAGACCGAGGTTCCATTGTCCGGTAGTTTCCCAAGTCAATGTGGTATTGGGCATCCTGTTCGGAGCATATCCGATAAGTTTATTACTCCCGAAAGTATAATACATTTTTTGTAGTGTACCTTTTGTTTCATACGGAGTTACTTCCGAAGATGCGGTTGTTCCGTAACCAAGTCTTAATTTAAGATTGCTAAGTGCATGAATATCTTTTGCAAAATTCTCTTCTTTGATGCGCCATGCTAACGAAGCGGCGGGAAACATCACCCATTGATGACCTGCCGCCAAACGGGATGCGCCATCATAACGCGCCGAAACCGTCAACAAATAACGATCATTAAAGCTGTAATTCACACGTCCCATGAAAGACGCCAGATTCCATTGCTGCTTGTTGCTGTCTATAGCGCCTGGTGTGGATGCCGAAGCTACATCGTAATATAATAACATATCCGACGGCGTATCCTGAACGGGGATACTGTTCGATTCGTTAAGGTATTCCTGTATGGATTGTAAAAAAGTCACTCCAAAACTATGCTTTCCAAGTTGTTTGTCATAATACAGGAGGTTTTCCCAAAGATAGGAAAACTGATTTCCTGTGGCATTTTTTGCATAGTTCATCGTCGTCTTGCCTCGCGTAATAGCTGCTTGAAAATCATAATCTTGAACAGCCCGTAAACTGAGACCCAGATTGGAACGAAAACGTAATCCTTTCAGAGGCAGTTTTATTTCCGCATAATAACTTCCCATGAAATTATTTACTTTATAGGGAACAACCCTGGCCCCCGGCTCCAGCCTTGTCATAGGATTCCAATATTGATCATCCGTACCCGAAACCATCAACAGCACCTTACCCTCATCGTCATACAACCGGCCAATAGGAATCAGACGCCATGCGTCATACAAAGATGCACCTCTATCCTGTATGGAATGTGCAAACTGTGAATTAGCACCTACTTTAAGCCAATTATTCACCGTATGATCCAAGTTCGACCGGAGAGAAGTCCTAATATAACCCTCATCCTTCATCAAACCTTTCTCGTTGAAATAAGTAGCGCTGAAATTGAAAAGCGTTTTTTCGTTTCCTCCTCTTACACTTACCTGATGATTGGTAATAAAACCCTGCCGTTTTATAGCTTCCCACCATTTACTGTCGGAACGAACTTTTGAGGGGTCAAAGTTTCCATTGGCGTCATAGCCCATACGAACCGACTCAAGCGTATAAGGGTCATTTTTGAAAGTCGGAAGTTCCTTGTCCAGTTCCCAACTTGGCTTATCGGACGGATATTTGTTGTTTGCACGATATGATTCTCTAACATATTCAGTAAATTCACCTCCTTCCATATATTCCAATTCGTTCAATACACTTTCAAAACCCGCATAACCATTATACTCAACGATACTTTTTCCTTCCCTGCCCTTTTTGGTCGTAATCATGATTACACCGTTAGAACCTCTTGCACCGTAAATAGCAGTTGCAGATGCATCTTTCAAGACATCAATAGATTCTATGTCAACAGGATTGATCTCGGTCAACCCTCCCGTGATGGCAATCCCATCGACAACATACAGCGGATCACTTCCTCCACTGATTGACCGTTTACCCCGGATAAGAACACTCGGACTGGATCCCGGCTGATTGCTGGATACATTAATCAACAGGCCGGCTATACGTCCTTGCATTGCCTGGGTAACGTTCGTCGCCGGAGTTATGGATATTTTTTCGGCATTTATCGAACCTACAGAACCGGTTAAATCTCTTTTCTTTACCGTTCCATATCCAACAACGACTACTTCCTCAAGCGCCTGCGTGTCTTCCAACAGTTTAATTATAAGGGACGTTCCCCGATCTATTGATAAAATGCTTATTTCCTGCGCAATATATCCTATATAGGACACTTGCAATACCGCATCGTCTTCCACAGTGAGAGAGAATTTCCCGTCAACGTCTGTGGATGTACCGTTTGAAACGCCTTTCTCTATAACGTTCGCACCGATAATGGGATCGCCATTCATGTCGACGACCGTGCCGGAGATGCGTTTGCCCGTTTGCCTGGCCATCGCCGGAAGGAGGGCGAGAAATACGTCTTTCCTGTTTAACACAATCTGACGGTCGCTTATAACATACGAAATATCGGCGTCACGGAAGAGGTTATCCAATACCGAAGTTATACTCTCGCTGTCCGCCTTAATTGATACTCTGCTTTCGACATTTACAATTTTCTTGTTGTACAGAAAACGAAATTCGCTTTGTTTTTCAATGCCGTTGATAACGTCTTCGACGGTTGCATTGTTCATGTTAAGACTTATCACGGCTGTCTGGGAATAGGTGTTCATTCCCATGGCTTGCGTTACGCAGATAATCATCAATAAAACATAAATTCTCATGGTGTTAACAACTTTAACGGCATATTGATGCCGCACGATTTTTTTAATTAAGAAATTGTTCATACATTTGTACTCGTTTAGTTTTTATAATTTGTTGATTAATACTTTTTTTCATTACTGAACTCTAAAGGAAAGGTCTGCTACATCTTTCCTTTTTTTGTTCGCTGTACGGTTGAATTTTCATTTGCTTTCTTTTCTTTTCTTCACAGGCATTCGTTGTTAAAATGAATACTATTTCGCCCTATCACATACAAGACGTTTCAGACAAATTTTACCACATCCATTTTCGCGTTTTTTTTATTTACCACGTTCGTATATTACAGAAAAGCTATATTTTTGTGAAATTTACAATCATGCCTGTCGCAAGCATATCACAAAATAATATGCTGCCTTTTCCCCTATAAATTTTACAAGACATTTTTATTCGTCTATGTGGAATATCGAAAAATTCATCTACATTCTCAAAAAAAGATTTGCAGATAAAAGAATACGGCTGGAGCTATTCAGAGGATTATTAGAAACACTCTATTGTTGGTGTTGTTTAATAATATCCGTAATTTCTTCCGGCGTAAATCCTGTAATATT
>JAITBC010000119.1 GCA_031283785.1 Tannerella sp.
GAACGAACGCATCGACCTGTTCCGCTATGTCGATCTGATGGCCACGGGGCTGAACTATCCATTCAACGATTCCGTCACCTCCGGTACGGCCGTCACAGCCTACAACGACCCGAACATCACATGGGAAACGACGACGATGAGTAACGTCGGGCTGGACGCTCTGCTGTTCGGCAGGAAACTCGACGTCACGTTCGAACTTTTCAACAAACGTACTTCCAACATCCTGCGCGAAGTGGCGCTGCCCTCCCAGGTCGGCAACCTGACCGGGCCGGTGCAAAACATCGGAACTGTCGAGAACAAAGGCTTTGAACTCGGATTGAGCTTCCGTGAACAGTACCGCGGACTGAAATATGAAGTGTTCGGCAACCTGACGCACGTGAAAAATGAAATCGTAGACCTGAAAGGGCAGACGATCATCGACGGCATGTTCATCCTCAAGGAAGGCTATCCCATAGATTCGTATTACATGCTGCACGCTACCGGCATCTTCCAGTCGCCGGAGGAGATCGACGCCAGTCCGGAACAGACCGCCGCCACCAAGCCCGGCTATCTGAAGTTTGAGGATACCGATAATAACGGTAAAGTGACGGAAGATGACCGGCAGATCCGCGGAGGTGTGATCCCCAAATACACGTACACCTTCGGTTTGAATCTCGCATACCGGCAGTTTGACCTGAACGCCTTTTTTCAGGGCGTATCCGACGTCTATACCTACGGCGACCGCATCGGCGCGACGCCCCTCTGGTTCGGCTGCGGGCTGCCGGAAGCCTGGGTGACGGACTCATGGACGCCCGAACGGGGCGCCTCGGCCACGCTGCCCATCATCACGACGTACGAAGGAGCGCTGAACGAGAACTTCCGCACGAACGACTTCTGGCTGCGTGACGCCTCTTACCTGCGTTTAAAGAACGTCCAGCTTACGTATACCCTGCCACATTCGTTGTTGCGGAGAACGGGCGTTATCAAGGACCTGCGTGTCTTTGTAAATGCGCAGAATCTCTTTACCCTGTCGGGGATGAAAGAGTTTGACCCTGAAAAGCAACTCAAAGGCAGCACATGGTATGCCTATCCCTCCGTCAAAACCTTTACCGGCGGCATAAATATCACCTTTTAAAAAATAACAGTTATGAAACGAATTAGAAAATACATATCCTCATTATTATCCGTCTTCACACCGGCTTTCCGGAATACGATTTTCTGTGTATCCGCTTTGCGCCGGACGTTTATTGTGAGCGCCGTAATCTTGTTGCCGTTGTTTACGGCCTGCGAAAGCCTGCTGGACGTCGACCCTTCGGATCGATATTCCGCCGATACTTTCTGGAAAACGGAAGAACATGCCAAAGCCGGCCTTTCCGGATGCTACCGCGCCCTCTTGCCCTGGCGGGCAGAGCATTTTTTTGAATTTGACCTGATTACATCCAACGCCATGCCCTACAACGAAAGCAACGGTACGCACGCCATCGGCAAAGGCGAACACCTCTCTACCACCCCCCTGATCACCACGCTCTGGGACAATTGCTATACCGGTATCGGGCGCACGAACACTTTTCTCGACAACATCTCCGGCGTCACGATGGACGACAATCTGCGCAGCCGGATGACCGGCGAAGCCAAATTCCTCCGCGCCTTTTTCTACTTCCACCTGGCGGACAAGTTCGGCGGCGTTCCCCTGATTACCGAAACGCCCAATTCCGAGAAACATGCCACCCTGCCGCGCGACAGCAAGGAAGCCGTCGTCGAACAAATCCTGAAAGACCTGACGGAAGCCGCCCCCGTATTGCCCAATACCTACTCCGGAGCCGACCTTGGACGGGTCGCCAAAGGTGCGGCGCTGGCCTTGAAGGCGCGGGTACTGCTCTACAATCAGCGGTGGAGCGAAGCGGCCGAAGCGGCGAAAGCGGTGATGGACATGAACGTCTATTCCCTTTTCCCCGATTACCGGTATTTCTTCAGCGAAGCCAACAAGCACAACGTAGAAGTTATCTTCAACGTCGAATCTTCCCTGCCGGATTTCCAAACTACGCACGACCAGACGATCTTCCGCCTGAACCGTCCGGCTCCCCTGAAGGAATTGGTCGACCAGTACCAGATGATTGATGGGAAGTCCATCCGGGAATCGCCGCTCTACGATCCGGAGAAACCCTATGAAAACCGTGATCCGCGCCTGCACTACACCGTCACCGTGATCGGCTATCCGTATAACGGGAAGCTGATCACCAAACAGGACGTCATGACTACCGGTTTCGGAATGAAGAAATATACGAGCTACACTGACGACGAGGAGATTCCGCTCGTCGAACGTTCGGCTTTCAATAGCATCCTGATCCGTTACGCCGAAGTCCTGCTCTCCTATGCCGAAGCGCAGAATGAAGCCTCCGGCCCCGACGCTTCCGTCTACGACGCACTCAACCATGTACGCCGGCGAGCAGGCGTAGCCATGCCGGACATACAGCCGGGACTGACGAAGGAACAGCTACGTGAAGCCATCCGCCTCGAACGGCGTGTCGAACTGGCGCTCGAAGGGTTGTACTATTCCGACATCCTCCGCTGGAAAACGGCCGAGATCGAAAATAACGGCGCAATGCACGACGCCGACGATATCGAGATCGTGATCCGCAAATTCCGCCCCGACCGCGACTACCTCTGGCCGATACCGTACAATCAAACGGTACTAAACCCTAACCTTGTACAGAATCCCAACTGGGATTGACTGGACGGTTTGAATTACGGGGAGGGGGCGGTAGGGACACTTGTGGATGCGGACTTTTTTATGTAAGTTTGAAGCGTTTTTTATAGAGAGCTATTATCAACGATTTTTCATAACGGTAAAGTAAATTTATTATGGATTCAAAACTTCTTTTTCTTGCCGCGTTTGGCGGTTTTTCTGCGCCGGCGGTTGCTGCCGGGCACGTTAATTTTGTCGTCATCAACCTTGATGATGTGGGGTATGGGGATTTCTCCTGCAATGGCGCGTATGGTTATCAGACGCCGAACATCGACCGGATGGCGTCCGAAGGGATGCGTTTCACGCATTTTCTGGCCGCCCAGCCGATCAGCGGCGCTTCCCGTGCGGGGCTGTTGACGGGATGTTATCCGAACCGTATTGGTTTTTCCGGCGCTCCGGGGCCGAACTCGTCTTATGGTATCCATCCCGACGAAATGACACTGGGAGAGTTGCTGAAGCAGCGGGGATACAGGACGGCTGCCTACGGGAAATGGCACTTAGGCGACGCTCGTTCCTTTCTGCCGTTACAGAACGGGTTTGACGAATATTACGGTTTGCCTTATTCCAACGACATGTGGCCGTTCCATCCGCAACAGGGCGAAACGTTCCACTTTCCCGACTTGCCTACGTTCGACGGCAACGACGTGATTGGCTATAATACCGACCAGTCGCAGTTCACAACCGACTATACGACGCGGGCGGTTCGTTTCATCCGTAAAAACCGCGACCACCCCTTCTTCATATACCTCGCCCATTCCATGGCGCACGTCCCGTTAGCTGTCTCCGATAAATTCAAGGGGAAAAGCGAGCAGGGACTTTACGGCGACGTGATGATGGAACTCGACTGGAGCGTGGGGCAGGTGCTGGAAACGTTGCGAGAACTGGGACTGGAGGAGAATACGCTGGTCGTCCTGACTTCCGACAACGGGCCTTGGACGAACTACGGGAATCATGCCGGATCGGCCGCCGGCCTGCGCGAAGCGAAAGCGACGACGTTCGATGGCGGCAACCGGATACCATGCATGATGTATTGGAAGGGGACGATCCGGCCGGGCGCGACGTGCAACCAACTGGCGGCGAACATCGATCTTTTCCCTACGCTGGCCGAATTGAGCCGGGCGCCGTTGCCCGAACGCAAGATAGACGGCGTTAGCCTCGTGCCGTTGCTTCGCGGCATAGAGGGCGCCCGTCCGCGGGAATCGTTCGTCTACTACTTCAACCGAAACGACCTCGAAGCCGTGACCGACGGCGCTTACAAGCTGGTCTTCCCGCATCGCTACGTCACCTATGGCGCGTATGCTCCAGGTAACGACGGGCAGCCTGGCCGTCTGGACAATCGCTTTATCTATAAAGCGGAACTTTATGACCTCCGCCGCGATCCGGGCGAGCGTTACGACGTGATCTCTCAATATCCCGAAGTGGCTGCCAGTCTTATGCGTATCGCTGATAGGATGCGGGAAGAACTTGGTGACGACCTGACTCGCGTCAAAGGAACAGAACGGCGCGAATCGGGTTTGACGAAAACGTTCAATCCGTGAAAATGAACGTCCTCATGTTTCTCCGGCCTGACCAAAACGTCCGACCCGTGAAAACGAACGTCCGCATGTCCTTTCGGCCAGACCAAAGCATGAAGATTCGTCAGGCGATTCTTTTTGGGTTCGCCGGTATGCTGCCGTTCGCTTGCACTGCGCCGAAACAGGCTCAACAGGCGGACGAGCGTCCGAATATCCTTTTTATTCTCTCGGACGATCATACATCGCAGGCATGGGGTATCTATGGAGGTATATTGAGCGACTATGTCCGCAATGAGAATATCCGCCGGCTGGCAGCTGAGGGGTGCGTGCTGGAAAATTGTTTCTGTACCAATTCCATCTCCGTACCCAGCCGCGCATCTATCCTGACAGGGGCATACAGTCATCGCAACGGAGTGTATTCCCTTAGTGACGCGCTTTCGCCGGAGGCGGACCATTTTGCCAAACAATGTCGAGCCGTCGGCTATCAGACAGCTTTGTACGGGAAGTGGCATTTGAAAAGGAGACCGGAAGGATTCGACGACTTCCGCGTCTTTCATGATCAGGGCGAATACCACGACCCCGTTATGAAATCGCCGGCGAATTGGGTGGATGATGATCAGGGTAAGCGGGGCGATACTTTGCGGGGATTTTCTACGGATATTGTCGCCGACCTGACGATAGAACGGATACGCCTTCGCGAGAAGGATAAGCCGTTCCTGATATGCTGTCATTTCAAGGCGACCCATGAACCGTGGGATTTTCCCGAACGGATGGAACATTTATACGACGGCGTCGCCTTTCCCGAACCGCATAACCTGATGGATTTCGGGCGGGAAGCGTCGGGGCGCGTGTTCGACGGGCAGCCGCTTGAGAATCTGGCGTTGCGCTGGGAGACGGCCTCGGCGGATTCGTCGCAATGGTGGTGCGTCTATCCCGAACTGCCGTTTACCGTACAAGGGCTGGACAAAGAAGAAGGACGGAGGAAAACGTATGGGAAATTGGTGCGCGACTATTTGCGTTGCGGAGCTACCATTGACGAAAACATCGGACGCCTTCTGCGGACGCTGGATGAAGAAGGCTTGAGTGAAAATACGGTCGTCATCTACGTTTCCGATCAGGGGTATTTCCTTGGCGAACATGGATTCCTCGACAAGCGGATAATGTACGAAGAATCGTTGCGGATGCCGTTTGTCATTCGTTACCCGAAGGAGATACCGTCCGGCGTGCGTAACCGCGACATCATCCTGAACATCGACTTTGCCGCCTTACTGACGGATTATGCCGGAGCGTCGGCGCCGGAACTGTCGCAGGGGCGCAGTTTCCGCCGGAACCTTGCCGGACAGACGCCGGTCGACTGGCGCGACCGGATGTATTACCGATACTGGACGCATCACCGGATTCGTCCGGCTCACATGGGTATACGTGATCATCGCTACAAGTTGATTTTCTTTTATGGCGACCGCCTTGCCACGACAGGGTCGGAACATGTCGCCACACCTCCCGGCTGGGAATTTTACGATCTGGAGATTGATCCCCGCGAAGACCGGAATCGTTACGACGATCCTGCCTATGCCGGTATCATCGCCCGGATGAAACAGGAATTGTTCGAATTGCGCCGGGAAGTTGGCGATACCGACTCGGATACGCCCCGCATGAGAAAGATACTGGACGAATCGTTCAAAGAGTGATCAATATCCGGTACAAAATCAATCGAAGACGAAAAAAAGTTCGTTATATAGAAAAAAATCGGGCATTGCTAACTATACATAGATTTTGACAAGATAAAGAACGCAAATAGTTGAATTTCGCTTATATAAATTGGGCAAAAAGCAGAAAAGCTATACTTAATTAGCAATGCCGAATAAAGATATTCCTACACGAATATTCAAATATTAAAATTACGATGCATTTGCCATGCCTGTAAAGTAAAAAAAAGTTGTATAAAAATATTTTTCGGATTATCTTTGTGCGATAAATTCAAAAATAAGGTAACATGACAACACGTAGAGATTTTATCCGGCAAGCCGCCGTGCTTGGCGCCGGACTTTCAGTAAATCCGTTTTTTATTAAGGCAGGCGGACAGTCTGTCGGTGCGAACGACAAGATAAGAGTCGGACTTATCGGGTGTAACGGAATGGGCTTTTCCGATTTGACGGCTTTCCTGCGCAACCCCGAAGTAGAATGTATTGCCATTGCCGACATCGACGAAGGTGTCCTGAACGATAAAGGCGCTAAAACGGCAGAATTGCAAAAAGGGAAAAAGGTCGGCCATTTGTATAAGGATTGGCGTCGGGTGATTGATAACAAGGATGTCGACGTCGTCATTGTAGGGACGCCCGACCATTGGCATTGTCTTCAGTTAGTAGCTGCCTGCGAAGCGGGGAAAGACGTGTATTGTGAAAAACCGCTGGGTAACAGCATTGAAGAATGTAATGTGATGGTTCGCGCAGCGGAAAAATACAATCGTGTCGTCCAGGTCGGTCAATGGCAACGTAGCGATCCGCACTGGCAGGACGCGATGGCTTTCGTTCATAGCGGTAAAGCAGGTAAAATTCGCACTGTCCGAGTCTTCTCATATCAGGGGTGGTGTCCGTCCATACCTGTCAAGCCGGACGAATCCGTTCCGCCGGGGGTTGACTATGACATGTGGCTGGGACCCGCAACCAAACGCCCGTTCAACCGTAACCGTTTCCATTTCACCTTCCGGTGGTTCTGGGATTATGCCGGCGGACTGATGACCGACTGGGGCGTACATCTACTCGACTATGCGCTGTACGGCATGAATGTGACTGCACCCAAATCCGTCATGGCTTCGGGCGGTAAGTTCGGTTACCCCGATGATGCCTGCGAGACGCCCGACTTATTGCAGACAATATATACGTTCGACGATTTCACCGTCATGTGGGATCATGCTATCGGGATTGACGATGGAGCGTACGGACGCAATCATGGGCTGGGCTTCGTCGGCGAAAACGGCACGTTGGTAGTCGATCGTGGCGGTTGGGAAGTGATTCCCGAAAAAGTGAACGGTAAAGCGCGTATGGAAGCTGTACCTTTTACTAAAAACTACGGAGAGGGCGGGCTTAATCTGCATGTAAAAAATCATCTGGAATGTATCAAGACACGAAATCGGAACTGCAATGCCGGTATCGAAACAGGTGCGCATATCGCTAAATTCTCACAGTTAGGTAACATTGCTTTCCGCACGGGTAAGAAACTGACGTGGGATGGCAAAACTTTCCACGACGACGAAGCCGACCGCTATCTGACGAAAGAATACCGTGCACCGTGGAAATTCCCGAAAATCTGATTGAAATTTTATTGGCGGGGGGGGATATACAAATGAACTGATTTGAACCCGCAAATGTTCACTGATGTTTTTGAAGAAATTTGTATAACCGGAGTTTTTCATGTAAGTTTGCACGGATAAAAAAAACAATGTCTTTGGAATGAAAGAATTTATAATATCGGAGGCGAAAACGGAAAGCGCCGTGCTGGTAGGGTTGGTGACGCCCGAACAAAACGAACGGCAGGTGAAAGAATATCTTGACGAGCTGGCATTTCTTGCCGATACGGCAGGGGCGAAAGCCGTCAAAAAATATACTCAAAAACTTGATTACCCTAATCAGATTACGTTTGTCGGGAAAGGGAAGTTGCAGGAAATCAAAGAATATGTCGCCGAACATGAAATAGGACTTGTTATATTTGACGACGAACTTTCGGCAAAGCAAATACGTAACATAGAAAAGGCATTAGGAGTGAAAATTCTTGATCGCACGAATCTTATTCTGGATATATTTGCACGGAGAGCACAGACGGCACATGCCAAAACGCAAGTGGAGCTGGCGCAATATAAATACATGCTTCCGCGCCTGACACGTCTCTGGACGCACCTCGAACGGCAACGCGGAGGCGTCGGTATGCGTGGACCCGGTGAAACGCAGCTCGAAACAGACCGTCGTATTATACTCGACAGGATGTCGAAGTTGAAAAAAGAATTGTCGGATATCGATAAACAGGTGTCATCGCAACGCAAAAACCGGGGCAGAATGATTCGTGTCGCGTTGGTCGGTTATACCAATGCCGGTAAATCTACGTTGATGAATCTTCTTTGTAAGACGGATGTGTTCGCTGAAGACAAACTGTTTGCCACACTGGATACTACGGTCAGGAAGATAATTATCGGCAACCTTCCGTTTCTTATTTCCGATACGGTCGGTTTTATCCGTAAATTGCCGACGGAGCTTATCGAATCGTTCAAGTCTACAATTGATGAAGTGCGTGAAGCGGATTTGCTTTTGCATGTGGTAGACATCTCTCACCCGACGTTTGAAGAACAGATAGCCACCGTAGACCGTACATTGGCGGAGATCGACCGGACGCCGAAACCGGTTATCATGGTTTTTAATAAAATAGATTTGTTTACGTTTGTCCCGAAAGAGGCCGACGATCTGACGCCGCGTACGCGGGAAAACATATCACTCGACGAGTTGAAAGCCACATGGATGAATCGCCTTCCCGATAATTGCCTGTTTATTTCCGCGAAACAGAGGACGAATATTGATGAGTTACGCGATCTGATGTATGAAAGAGTAAAAGAAATCCATGTCACACGTTTCCCGTATAATGATTTCCTGTTCCAAAATTACGATTCCGGGGGTGATGTTCAATAATTTCCCTGCGCAGAAATTCCCTGTCGATATGCGTATAAATTTCTGTAGTCGTGATGCTTTCGTGCCCAAGCATCATCTGTATGGCACGCAAGTTGGCGCCGCCTTCGAGCAGGTGCGTGGCGAATGCATGGCGCATCGTATGCGGGCTTATGTTTTTACGTATGCCGGCGATTTTGGATTGTTCTTTTATGATGTGGAATATCATTACGCGAGATAATCCCGCACCGCGCCTGTTCAGGAAAAGCGTGTCTTCAAACCCTCTCCGTACATTTATGTTATGGCGGTCGACGAGGTAATTCCGTATTTCCCGAATCGCTGCCGGGGAGATAGGGACTAATCGCTGCTTGTCGCCTTTTCCTTTGACGATGATGAACTGTTCGTCGAAGTATACGTTTGAATGTTTCAGCGTTATCAGCTCCGATACTCGCAGTCCGCAACTGTAAAGTACTTCTAACATTGCACGGTTGCGCTGGCCTTCGGCTTTTGACAGATCTACGGAATTAATCAGGTCATTTATTTCATTTACGGTAAGCACTTCGGGCAGTTTCCGGCCTGTTTTCGGGCTTTCCAGCAATTCGGTAGGGTCAATATCAAGATAATCTTCCGTTATGAGAAACCGGTAAAACGATTTGATGCCGGAGATGATGCGGGCTTGCGAGCGGGAGGATATGCCGAGATCGCTTAATTGCGCGATGAATTGTTGCAGATCACTGTAAGTAAGCTCTAAAATGTTCATATCCGGTTCGCTGCCGATAAAACGGATAAGTTTGTTCAGATCGTCGATGTAAGCTTCTGAAGTGTTCTCGGAAAGACCTTTCTCCAAACACAGGTATGTCATGTATTTATTTACGATATCTGTTTCTTTTTGTGCCATATACATTAATCATCTCAAAAAAAACACTACCTTTGCACCTTATTATGCTATTTTTGCGCTTGTTTTTTTGACAATGCAAAAGTACGATTTTTTTTAAATTGAAAAAATATACAGGAGGCATGAAGAAGATACAGATTATTAATGGGCCTAATCTGAATTTATTAGGTAAACGTGAGCCGGCTGTTTACGGATCATTGGGTTTTGATGCGTATCTTGAACGGTTACGATCTTCTTTCCCGGATTGTGATCTGCGCTATTTTCAGAGTAATTCCGAGGGCGCATTGATTGATATGATTCACGAAGCCGGTTTTGAAGTCGACGGTATAATCCTTAATGCAGGCGCATATACGCATACTTCCGTAGCATTGTACGATGCCGTTAAAGCGGTTGAGGCGCCTGTAATAGAAGTGCATATATCGAATGTATATGCCCGCGAGGAATTTCGTCGCAAGTCAATGATTTCGGCTGCGTGTAAAGGTGTAATAGCGGGCTTTGGTCTTGACTCATACAGGCTTGCAATAGAAGCCGTGAAAAATATAAAGGAATAATGATTTTTAGTAATATAATCACCATAATATTATATGTTGAAACATACGAAGATTGTGGCAACGATATCCGATCAACGTTGCGAAGTGGAGTTTATTGATAAGCTTTATAAAGCGGGAATGAATGTGGTGCGCCTTAATACGGCTCATCTGCAGGAAGAGGGATTAGCCCGAATAGTGAACAATACGCGTGCGGTGTCCGACCGGATAGGTATATTAGTCGATACGAAAGGGCCTGAAGTAAGGACGACAGTAACTTCAGACACGATAGATTTTAGAAGCGGCGATAAGGTCAGGATGACAGGAGACCCTTCCGGAGTGACAACGCGTGACTGTATCCGTGTGTCGTATGAAAATTTTGTTAAGGATCTGGAAGTGGGAGGCGATATCCTGATTGACGACGGCGATCTGGAATTGAGAGTGATAGAAAAAACGGAGGAGTATCTGCTGTGTGAGGTGCAGAATGATGCGATGCTCGGAAGCCGCAAAAGTGTGAATGTGCCCGGTGTCCGTATTAATCTCCCGTCGCTCACGGACAAAGACCGCACAAATATAGAATGGGCAATAAAAAATAAACTTGATTTCATCGCTCATTCTTTTGTGCGAAGCAAACAGGATGTTCTTGATATACAGGAAATTTTGAACGCGCATAAAAGCCCTGTAAAGATCATCGCAAAGATTGAAAATCAGGAAGGCGTTGATAATATTGACGATATATTAACGGCGGCGTATGGGATTATGATTGCCCGGGGCGATCTTGGGATAGAGGTGCCGGCCGAGAAAATTCCGGGACTGCAGCGTATATTAATACGTAAATGTGTTGAAGCGAAGAAACCGGTGATTGTAGCTACGCAGATGTTGCATACGATGATAAAAAATCCGCGTCCCACGAGAGCGGAGGTTACGGATATTGCAAATGCCATTTATTATCGTACGGACGCTTTAATGCTTAGCGGTGAAACGGCTTACGGGAAATATCCGGTAGAAGCCGTACAGACAATGTCTAAAATCATAGGTGAAGCGGAGAAGACAAAATTGTCGGCGAACGATATCCGCGTTCCTATTTCCGGTGACGATCTGGATGTGACTTCATTCCTTGCAAAACAAGCCGTTAAGTCGTCGTCCAAACTGAATGTGCGGGCTATTATTTCAGACAGTATGACGGGGCGTACGGCACGTTACCTGGCAGCTTTCCGTGGTAAGGCTACTGTTTTTGCGATATGCTACAGGCCGGAAACGATGCGTATGCTTTCGCTTTCCTATGGCGTATGGGCAGTTTATCAACCGTGGCTTAAGAGCCGCCGCAGCTATTATTATGAAGCATTGCGCCAACTTATTGAAAGCGGTAAGATTACGGAAAAAGACAAAGTTGCTTATCTGAGTGGCAGCTTCGGAGAAGGAGGAGGGACAACGTTCCTTGAAATAAATGATGTAGAACGTGTTTTGAATGCGGGCGACAACTATCAGTTACCTACTTTTAGCGACTGATAGCCTTGCAGGCAGGCATACTGTAGCAACGCAGACGGCATTGCTGATAACCTGTTTGTTGCTGTTTTGTGTTTATAATATGAAAACGATTGAAGACTATATACTTGAACATATTGACGAAGAAGACCCGTTACTGGCAATGCTGAATCGCGACGCTCATGTGAAATTGCTGCATCCTCGTATGATTGCAGGACATTTGCAGGGACGTCTGCTGAAAATGTTTTGCCGGATGATGCGTCCCGGGAGAATCCTTGAAATAGGAACGTATACCGGATATGCAACGATCTGCATGGCCGAAGGGATTGATGATGACGCCCTTGTTTATACCGTCGAAATCAATGATGAGATGCAGCCGTTTACAGTTCCGTATATAGAAAAATCGCCGTATAAAGATAAAATCCGTATGTTCTGGGGGGATGTTGGCGATTTGTTCCCAACATTCGGCGAAACATTCGATATGGTTTATATAGATGGCGATAAACGCGATTACTGTAAGTATTATGATCTTGTGTTTCCACATCTTAAATCGGGCGCTCTGATTCTGGCTGATAATACGTTATGGTCGGGAAAAGTTGTCGAAGAACGCCGGTCGCCGGTCGACAGGCAAACGCTGGGTATAATGGGATTTAATGAAAAAATAAAAGATGATAACCGCGTTGAAAAGGTAATTATCCCTGTTCGTGACGGTTTGACAATGATATGGAAAAAATGAGTAGTTGTATGAAATAAAGACTGTTGAATATATATTATATTAATGTACATGCGGGATAAGAATGAGATCGAAATGAATTGCAGGGTTATTGAATCCTTAAAAATAAAATGATATATGGAAGGAACGAGATTAAATAAAATAGAACGATTGTTGCAGAAGGAGCTAAGTGAGCTTTTTCGCCGGCAAACAGCGATAATGCGTGGTACGCTTGTTACGGTCAGTATGGTGCATGTAAGCCCCGACCTTAGCATGGCAAAGGTATATCTGAGTATATTCCCTTCCGAAAAGGGAAGTGAAATGATTGAATCGATAGAAAAAAATAAAAGGACATTACGTTACGACCTGGGGCAAGTTGTACGTATGCAACTGCGAAAGATTCCCGAACTTGTGTTTTATCTTGACGATTCCCTTGATTATGTAGATAATATAAACAGATTGCTGGAAAAATAAAATATTGAATTTAGCATTTTACATAGCGCGGAGGTACCTGTTTGCGAAAAAATCGCATAATGCGGTAAATATCATATCTATGATATCGGTATGTGGCGTTGTTGTCACGACGATTGCCATGATCTGTACATTATCCGTTTTCAATGGATTTAAGGGGTTGGTCTCCATGTATTTCAGCGTTTTTGATCCTGAATTGAAGATAATGCCGGTCGAAGGCAAGGTTTTCGATCCTGCTGCTTCCGGCATGAACCGGATAGTTGAAATGTCGGAGATTCAGCTTGTCTGTGAAACGCTTCAGGAGAACGCACTTGTACGCTATGGCGATCGTCAGGAGATTTCCGTCCTTAAAGGGGTCGATACGACGTTTAACAGTTTGGCTTCAATAGATACGGCAATTATTGACGGTGAATTTTTGTTGAAAGAAGGTGAATTTTCTTATGCCGTTTTGGGTATAGGCCTGGCCTCCACGCTTGGCGTAAACGCAGCATTTTCCCATCCGATAGAAGTCTACATGCCGAAACGCTCCGGAACGGTAAACATGGCAAATCCCGTGAGGTCCTTTCTTGTAGAGTATCTTTTCATAGGAGGGGTATATCATATTAACCAACCTGTTTATGATGAAGGTTTTATGCTTGTGTCGATTGATTTTATGCGTTCGATACTGGATTATGAGCGGGAGGTATCCGCACTTGAGTTGAAGCTTGTGCCGGGGACCGATATTTCTTCCGTGAAGAAGAAAATCGCACAAATAGCAGGGGCGGATTTTGTTGTTCAGGATCGCTACGAGCAGCAGGCATTGTCATTCGGTATGATGCGCATTGAGAAATGGGTGACCTACCTGATGCTCTGCTTTATCCTTGTGCTGGCATTGTTTAATGTTTTAAGTTCGCTTGCGATCCTGATGATCGAAAAAGAAGCGGATATAATTAAATTACGCAACATAGGAGCTGATAATCGTCTGATAAATAGGATTTTTCTTTTTGAGGGTTGGATGATTTCTTTTTTAGGAGGCGTCATAGGCTTGGTGTTGGGTATATTATTATGCCTTTTGCAGCAACGTTTCGGATTCATTACTTTGGGCGAGACAGCCGGGACTTTTGTTATTGATGCTTATCCGATAAAGATAGAGTGGACGGATGTGTTGATCGTTTTCATTACAGTTATTACGGTAGGTTTTCTTTCCGTTTTGTATCCGGTGCATTATATGAGTAAAAGATGGCTTAATAAAGGGTTTATTGTCTGTTTGTCGTTGTCGTTTATGATGATGGGTTGTAATAATGTGAAAGACAAAGGCCGGAAAGGAAAAGAAGTAAAAGAGATTGCCGTTACGATTGAACCTCTTCGTTATTTTGCGGAAAAGATAGCCGGAGATAAATACACGTTTTTCTCGATTGTCCCTGCAGGCCAAAGTCCGGAGACATATGACCCTTCTCCCCGCGAGATGGTCAGAGTGGGGAATAACGAGGCTTATTTTCATATCGATCAGCTTGTATTTGAACGGAAGCTTGTCGCATCTATACGCGAAAATAATATGGATACATACGTGTTTGATTTATCGGAGGGCATGGATTTTTGCGAAGAACCCACCTGTGATTGTCATGATAATCACATGCACGGAGGAGATGATACACAAACATCGGATGCCGGCCTTTATCGGGGACACGGCGGACATGATCCGCATATATGGACATCTTTTGAAGGTGCAAAAGTGATGTCGGCAAATATTCTTAAGGCGTTTTCCGTCCTGGATAAGGAGAATTACGATTACTATCGGTCAAATTATCAGCGACTGACCGGAGAGTTGGATTCTCTGGAAAATTGTTTGCACAAACAGTTGAAGAACCTCCCCGGTCGCAGTTTTGTTATTTATCATCCGGCGTTGACTTATTTTGCCCGTGAATTTGATTTGAGACAATATAGTATTGAAAATGAAGGTAAAGAGCCGTCTCCTGTTTTGCTGAAGAATCTGATAGAGGAAACGAAAGCCGGAAAAGTGAAAGTGGTATTTGTACAAATGGAGTTTGACCGTAAACATGCCGAACAGGTTGCCCGTGCGATCGGCGCGGTTACGGTCGAAATTAATCCGCTGGACTACCAGTGGGACGAACAGGTGAGGGTGATCGCAAAAGCATTGGCAGAAAATGGAAAAACTGATTGAGATAAGGAATGTTACGGTGTTGTATGACACAACCCCTGTATTGAAAAATATAGACCTTGATGTCTGGAAAGATGATTTTCTCGGTATAATAGGGCCTAACGGGGGAGGGAAAACTACGCTCCTGAAAGTCATTTTGGGACTTATGAGACCCGTCGGAGGGCGCATTTCTTTTTTTGATTGCGGCAGACCTGTTTCTTCATTAAAAATAGGATATCTCCCGCAGATTAATCCTGTAGACAGGCGTTTCCCTATATCCGTATACGAAGTTGTAGCTTCGGGGTTAACGAGAGAAAAACCCCGTTTTCGCGATTTTACGGTTTTGCAGAAAGAACGAATCGGTGAAATGATTGTTAGGTTGGGACTGGAGCAATTTTCGAAGCGTGCTATCGGCGAACTTTCGGGAGGGCAGTTGCAACGTACGTTTCTTGCACGCGCTGTTGTGTCGAAGCCGCAAGTTCTTATTCTTGACGAACCTAACACGTATGTTGATAAGAATTTTGAATCTCGGTTTTATGAACTGCTTGAGGAAGTCAACAAAGAGACGGCAGTAATGCTTGTTTCGCATGATATGGGGACGCTGTTTACTATGGTGAAGAATGTAGCCTGCGTGAATGAAACGCTTCATTACCATTATGGCCCGGATATATCCGACGATTGGTTGGATCTAACGTATACCTGTCCGATAGAGACCGTTGGCCGCGGAAAATTTCCCCGCAGGATATTAAAAGAACATTAAGATATTGTATATAAGCGTTTTTGATAAATTAAAATATAGATTGTATGATTGAACGGAAGCGTATATTAATAACCGGCGCGAGTGGTTTTATCGGAGGCTTTCTTGTGCGTGAGGCTTTGGACAGGGGGTATGACGTATGGGCAGGCGTGCGTTTGCACAGTTCCCGTAAATATTTGCAGGATAAACGGATTAGCTTCATCGATTTGCGATATGACTCCAAAGATGCGCTTGTCGGACAGTTGCGCGGGATCGTTTCTTCGGTCGGCGCATGGCATTATGTGATTCATAATGCAGGCGTTACAAAGACTCTCAGGAAGGCGGATTTTTATCATGTAAATGCTTTTTATACACATCTGTTAATAGAGGCTCTTATCGCAGTGAATGGTTGTTCATGTAAATTCCTGTTGATGAGTAGCTTGAGCAGTTACAGCCCTGTAAATAAATATTCATTCAGCCCTATACGTATCGGTGACGACCGGAGCCCGGATTCCGTTTACGGTAAAAGCAAATTTGAAGCGGAATCATTCGTTAGAACTCAGACTTGTATTCCTTACATCATCCTTGTCCCTACCGGGGTTTACGGGCCGGGCGATAAGGATTATCTGATGGAGATAAAAAGTATTAAGGCCGGTTTCGATTTAAAAGTCGGTATGAGACCGCAGCAAATAACATTTATCTATGTTAAGGATCTGGCTGTTGCCGCGTTTCTGGCGATGGAGAACGAAGAAGCGCGTAACAAATCGTATTTTGTCGCAGACGGAGACGTTTATACCGATACGGATTTTGCGCATACTGTGAAAAAACTGTTGGGTAAACGTTTTGTGATAAGCCTCCGCATACCTGTGTGGATGTGTTATATTGCATGTGTTTTTTCCGGGATAATCGGGCGTTTCACCGGTAAGGCAATGACGTTGAATACGGACAAATATCATATTCTGAAACAGCGAAACTGGATTTGTGATACGCAGCCTGTACGGCGTGAGCTGGGTTTTGTCCCGGAGTATAACCTGGAGAAAGGACTTGAAGAGACGATACGTTACAGTAAAGATAACGGATTATTGTAACGGAGATATTCTCGCCGTTTATCGTGATAAAGTATCATATTCTTTTCATGGATTACACGATGAAAGCTCAAATTTAGTCTGTCGTATCATGTTGTCGGTGTTGAGAAAAAAAAGTATAATATTTAAATAGTTGAAAATAAGCATGTTGTTGTTTCGGGCAAAAAAATATATGAGGAAAATAGAAAAAAACATTGCGGTTAAAAAAAAAATACTTAACTTTGCGCATAAATTTTAGATAAAGGGAATAACTGGTTTGGCATAACGTTGTCATCATCCCGTAATATCTAATTTTTATTGCTGAAAGCCGGTCGTAAAAAGGGTATGTTCCTGATTTACGAGATAGGGCGATCGGCTATACGCTTCAAATAGCGTAGTTAAATTCGGCTTCTATGCGGTGAACCCGGGTTAAGCCCCGGGTGCTAGAGCATAATGCTAAACGTTATTCATTATTCATTACTGAAAATCCCCGAACGTGAGTTCCGGGATTTTTATTATATATAGCCCTCCTCTCCCTCCTGTGCGCATAAAATCGATGAACGGTCGCTGTACCTGATGGGAGGATGGGGAATATTTTTTGTTTTTTTATGCCCGGAATAGTTACAGTTTCGCGTATTTTTTGTACTTTTGGGCGCATTTTGACGTGAAAATATATAGATTAACATCATTTTTTTTAGGCTTTTGATATGGAACATTTTGAATTTGGATTGTTATTGATGGTTGTTGGCATGCTGACGGTTTTTGCCATACTGTTATTGGTTATAGGTTTGGGTAAAGGGCTTATTGCCCTTGTAAACAAGTATTTTCCGGAACAGGCCGCTGCTTCCGGATCGACGGTGAATGTGACGGCTGTGCCGGATGATAAGAATATCCCCGGATCGACGGCGGCAGTTATCGTTTCCGCCGTTAGCGTCCTTACGGCAGGTCGGGGTAAAGTTACGAAAATAGAGAAACAGTCGTATTGAATGGAGTAATATATTCATAAATAAAAATATAATGATATGAGTAGAGAGATAAAATTTAGCCTGGTCTTTCGCGACATGTGGCAATCGGCCGGGAAGTATGTGCCGCGTGTGGATCAGTTAGTGCGTATAGCGCCTGCGATCATTGAGATGGGATGTTTCGCCCGTGTAGAAACAAATGGTGGAGGTTTTGAACAGGTAAACCTTCTGTTTGGAGAGAATCCGAATAAAGCCGTTCGTGAATGGACAAAGCCGTTTCGTGAAGCAGGTATTCAGACACATATGCTTGATCGCGGATTGAACGGTCTCCGCATGAGCCCTGTCCCGGCTGATGTGCGTCAGCTTTTCTATCATGTAAAAAAAGCGCAGGGAACGGATATAACACGTACATTCTGCGGACTTAATGATGTCCGTAACATCATACCATCCATAAAATATGCACATGATGCGGGAATGATTTCCCAATGTGCGCTTAGTATCACACATTCGCCGGTCCACACGGTAGAATATTATACAAAGATGGCATTGGAACTTATCGCAAACGGCGCCGATGAGATTTGTGTTAAGGATATGGCCGGGATAGGTCGTCCGCGTACGCTTGGCCGTATCGTTGCCAACATAAAAAAAGAACATCCCGAAATACCTGTCCAGTATCACAGTCATGCAGGGCCGGGTTTCTGCGTCGCATCAATACTTGAAGTCTGTGATGCCGGATGTGATTATATAGATGCAGGGATGGAACCTCTCTCGTGGGGGACAGGTCATGCGGATTTGCTGACCGTGCAGGCGATGCTTAAAGATGCAGGGTATATTGTACCGGAAATAAATATGAGCGCGTATATGAAGGTGCGCAGTATGATACAGGAATTTTCCGATGATTTTCTCGGATTTTATATCAGCCCTAAAAACAGATTGATGAATTCGCTTCTGATAGGGCCGGGACTGCCCGGTGGCATGATGGGCAGTTTGATGGCAGATCTGGATTCGAATCTGGCGACAATAAACAAAACCCGGTTGAAGGACAATAAGCAGCCTCTTACTCAGGATGATCTGTTAATAAAGCTTTTTGATGAGGTCGCTTATGTGTGGCCGCGCATCGGTTATCCGCCTTTGGTTACGCCGTTTAGCCAGTATGTGAAAAACCTTGCGCTGATGAATGTGATGCAGATGCTTAAGGATAAAGAACGTTGGAGCATGATCGCCGATGATATTTGGGATATGATATTAGGGAAAGCAGGCCGTCTGCCCGGACCGCTTGCACCTGAAATCGTAGAAAAGGCCAATATCGAGGGACGTATCTTTTTTGAAGGTGATCCGCAGGATAACTATCCGGATGCTTTGGATAAGTACCGTAAGATGATGAACGAGAAACAATGGGAAGTGGGCGAAGACGATGAGGAATTATTTGAATATGCCATGCATCCTTCACAATACGAAGCATATCGTTCAGGAAAAGCGAAAGTCGAATTTCTGGCTGATGTCGCTAAACGCAGGAGTGAAAAAGAAAAGAAAAATATGCCCGGAAACGCGGCAGAAACGAAAGCTTCTGCAGGAATGTTTGCATTACCGGCAACGCCTCAGGTGTTGAATGTGGACGTTAACGGACAGTCGTATCGTGTGACGGTGGCTTTTGGAGATTCTGCCGCTGCTACCGCTCTTTCTCCGGCCTTACCCCTGCAGCAGGCGCCTCCGGCAACGGAGGCTGCTCCGGTATCGACCGGCGACGGACAAAAACTGCTTTCTCCGCTTGAAGGGAAATTTTTCCTCGTAAAAAGTTCTTCGGATACGCCCGTTAAAGTCGGAGATGCAGTGAAAAAGGGACAAATTATATGTTATATCGAGGCGATGAAGACATACAACGCTATCAGCGCGGAAAGTGATGGAGTAATAGCATTGATTTGTTTTAATGCCGGAGATGCGGTTTCGGAAGATGATGTTTTGATGGTTATTAAATAGTTTTTTAATGGAAGGTCTGTTTCAAAAAATATATGATATGACGGCTTTCGGTGGTATTATCGATAAGCCGCAATTTCTGGTAATGTATGTGATTGCGTTTGGCCTGCTGTATCTTGGAATAAAAAAACATTATGAGCCGTTGCTTCTTATTCCGATAGCCTTTGGCGTATTACTTGCAAATTTCCCCGGAGGGGATATGGGGATTATCCAGGCTGATCAGGATGGGATTATAGAGATTCATGGCGTGACGAGAAATATATGGGAGATGCCCCTGCACGATATTGCTCATGAATTAGGGCTGATGAATTTCCTTTATTACATGCTTATTAAGACCGGTTTTCTGCCGCCGATAATTTTCATGGGGGTAGGGGCTTTGACGGACTTCGGGCCAATGTTGCGGAATCTTCGCCTTTCTATATTCGGTGCTGCCGCTCAGTTGGGAATCTTCACGGTTCTGCTTGTGTCCGTGTTAATGGGATTTACGCTGAAGGAATCGGCATCGCTGGGTATAATTGGAGGCGCGGATGGTCCGACGGCCATATTTACTACGATAAAACTTGCGCCCCACTTGCTGGGACCTATCGCTATCGCCGCATATTCGTATATGGCTCTGGTACCGGTCATTATACCATTGGTTGTCAATATGTTATGCACAAAGAAAGAACTTTCGATTAACATGAAAGACGAAGAGAAAAAAGCCGCTAAGGTGGTGGTAATAAAGAATCTGCGGATATTGAAGATTATTTTTCCGATTGCCGTTACTACGCTTGTGGCAATATTTGTGCCTACGGCTGTTCCGCTTATCGGTATGCTTATGTTCGGAAATCTTATCAAAGAGATCGGGAGCGATACTTCACGCCTGTTTGATGCTGCCGCTAATAGTATTATGAACACGGCAACCATATTTCTCGGACTGTGTGTAGGAGCTACCATGACGTGCGATTCGTTCCTTAACTGGACTACGATCGGCATCGTCGTAGGTGGATTTCTGGCTTTTGCTTTATCTATTGCATCAGGGATATGTATGGTTAAGATTTGCAATCTTTTGTCCAAACGGAAAATAAACCCTCTTATCGGAGCCACCGGGTTGAGCGCCGTACCTATGGCGTCGCGGGTTGCGAATGAAATAGCGCTGAGATATGATAAGAAAAATCATGTGTTGCAATATTGTATGTCGAGTAATATATCCGGAGTTATTGGTTCAGCCGTCGCTGCCGGTATATTAATCTCTTTTCTCAAATAAATGTAATGGCTTAAAAATTAGACGAATTCGCAGGGGACAACAATTTCTCTGCGAATTTTTTTTGTTTTTTTTTTGGAAAATACGAGAATAACCCTTTATTTTGTATCTCTTTCGCAGGGATAGTTCCCTGCATGAATTAAAATTGAAAAGTTTATGGCAGATACTCAAGAAACAAATTTACCTGAAGAAGAAAAAATCGCTGAAAAAGAAACAGGTAAATTGGAAGAATCTCAAGCGACGGAAAGTAGTCCGGTAGTAATAACAACTGAACCCGGGGCGAAGATTGAAGATGCCGAGAAGAAGGTAGAAGAAGTCGGAGAAACGGTCGACGAATCGGAAGAAATGGTTGAAAAGACCGTGGAAACGGTTGATGAACCTGAAATAGAGGCAGTTAAACCCGTGTCGGAGGTTGATGAATCCGGTGTGACGGTTGTTGATGAAGGCGAAGTAAAGATTGAAACGACAGCAGTAAAAGAAGAATCGCAGGAGGCGCCGGAAGTCCGGGGCGGGGAGAGCGCCGTATCATCTTTAGATGCTGAGGTTTTGGCCGCAGTTACTAAATCCGAAATCATAGAACGGTTAAAACAGGTCGTCTTGGAACCTCAAAAATATGCGCGTAGCGAAGCAGATGTTCTTAAACAGGCATATTATAAGTTACGCCGTGCGGAAATTGAAAGCAGGAAGAATGAGTTTCTTGAGGGAGGAGAAGAAAAAGATTTTGTGATGCCGGAAGATGATACGGAATCCATATTAAAATCCTTACTGTCCGAGTATAAAGAAAAATGCGTGTCGATAGCAGCCGAAGAAGAGCGCCTGAAAGAATCGAATTATATGCTTAAACAGCATCTGATTGAACGCCTTAAAGTATTGACCGAAAGTCAGGATGATTTTAATAAGCGTTATAATGAATTTCGGGAAATACAACGCAAATGGAAGGAGATAAAACTTATTCCCCAAGAGCATGCGAAAGAATTATGGCGCAGTTATCAGCTTTATAATGAGCGGTTTTATGATATCGTAAAAATAAATAATCAATTCAGGGATTATGATTTTAAGAAAAACCTGGAATTGAAAACTCTTTTGTGTGAGACGGTTGAACGTCTTGATAATGAATCGGATATCATCTCCGCTTTCCATCAATTGCAGAAACTGCACCAGCAATGGCGTGAGATCGGACCTGTTGCGAAAGAATTCCGCGATACTATTTGGGAGCGTTTTAAGGAAGCTTCGACGGTTATCAATAAAAAACATCAGGCATATTTTGAATCGTTGAAAGCGGCTGAGGAAAAGAATCTAGAAGAAAAAAGAGCTATTTGCGAGAAAATAGAGCAGATCAATTTTGAGGTTCTTAAAACGATGAAGGACTGGGAGAAAAAAACGGCGGAGGTGATTGCTTTACAGGCCAAATGGCGTAAGATCGGTTTCGCAACAAGGAAACAAAATGTGAAAATTTTCGAGCGTTTTCGTGGTGCGTGTGATAATTATTTCAGCAAGAAAGGAGAGTTCTATAAGTCCGTAAAACAGGATATGGACAAGAATCTTGAACTTAAAAGAGCACTTGTCGAAAAGGCAGAATCGATGAAAGACAGTACCGATTGGAAGGAAACGTCAAAAGCTTTTGTTGAGATACAGAATGAATGGAAAAAAATAGGCCCTGTAGCACGCAAGTATTCGGAAGCAATATGGAAACAGTTCATTTCGGCTTGCGATTATTTCTTCGAGAAGAAAAGTGGAGAAATGTCTTCGCAAAAATCCGAAGAAAATGATAACATGGAGACTAAAAAGACTTTGATAGAGAAGATAAATGCGATTGATGACGATTTGAGCAGTGAAGACGCTCTTTCATTGTTACGTAAATATATTTCCGAATGGAATAATATCGGATTTGTTCCCTTCAGGGAAAAAGATCGGTTATATAAGTTATTTCGGGAAGCGGTTGATAAGCAGTTTGACAGACTGAAGGTGAACGAACGTGATCGTCGTATACAGCAGTACCGATCAAACCTCACGGAACTTTCCGGGACGAGTAAGAATAAGTTATTCAGCGAGCGAGATAAACTTATGCGTGTGTATGAAAGGATGAAGGGCGAACTTCAAACGTATGAGAATAATATCGGTTTCTTTAATATATCTTCAAAAGGGGGCGATGGGTTGGTTAAAGAGATGGACCGCAAAATCACCCGATTGAGAGAGGAAATGGAAGTTATAGTCAGGAAAATAGAAGCGATAGACGAAAATTTAGAATAATAAAAACAATACAGAATTCAGGAAATGCCACAATTGCATTTGTTTAATCCGGGCCATGAGATAGAAATCTTATGTGGTAAATCACATTATACACCCCCGTTTACGGTACAAAAAATGGCTTCAGATCTGGAGTTGTTGCCTGTATGGTATGGAGGTGCGGGAAGTTTTACGCTTGTCAGGAATGGGAAATCATCACATTTCATAACTTCGTTGCCGAAAGAATTTCACACCCGTTTTTCTTCGCCAATGATTTTGAATTTGATGATGAAAGAGTTATATAAACGGAAGAAACTTGGCGAGAAAGCAAAACTGCCGCCTCTTACAGCCTCCTTCTGGGGGCTTTCTCCTCGTGCTATTGCTATATTTAACGAAATGAAACAAGCCGGGATGAATATCGAAATTCCGGAATGGAAAGAAGAGTATGTTACGCTTACTAAGCGACAGACTGCTGCCGAATGTCTTAAACGTTTACAGGAAAATGTTCCGATAACGCCGGCCGTAAAAATACCGGAATTTTTTTCGAATATAAACGATTTGGAGGAATATATGGCAGGAAACAAGCCTCCTTTCGTTATTAAGACCCCTTTATCTTCTTCAGGGCGCGGGCTTTTGTGGGTGAACGACAATAAGGTTGACAGCCGTGCCGTTAGCTGGATTAACGGCGCTTTGAAGAAACAGGGTGCGGTAAGCGTCGAACCTGTGCTTGATAAAATGCTGGATTTTGCCGTCGAATATTATTCTGATGGGCAAGGCGAAATCTCATATGCAGGCTTGTCGATATTCGAATCGCAACCGCAAGGTCAGTTTATCGGTTGTATGTTGGGAACGCAAGAAGTGCTTCTGCAACGCCTGAACGAGTTCATTTCGCCTGAAGATTATGTATTTCTCGTCGAACAGGTTCGTATTGTTTTGCAGGAAATGTTAGGCAAATCGTATACCGGTTATATGGGCGTCGATATGCTGATATATAAAACCGAAGATGGTAATTATGCCGTACATCCTTTTGTGGAGTTGAATCTGCGTTATACAATGGGCATTGTTGCCATGCAGCTTTGCAGGCAGTTCATACACCCTGAATCGCAGGGACTGTTTCGTATCATCTATTATATTTATGATACATTAAAGGAACATCAGCGTATGCAGGCGGCTTCGCCGCTGATTATTGATGATGACAAGATTCGGTCGGGATATATGTCGCTTTGTCCGGTAGGGCCGGATACTCATTATATGGCTATCATTGATGTTTTCAGATAATTTTATTCATCATCACCGGATATTCCCATTTTTTTCATGAGGAATGTAGCGTTCATGTTTTGTGCGATGCCGTCTCTAATTTTGTATGTGAAGGTCAGTTCGTCGTTTTTTATATCGGCCTCGAACCTTCTGTTGTATATGTTGTCGGGAAATGCCTCCGACAACGTTCCCAATAGCAGGTCGTGAGTAGCGATGATGCCGCAGGTTTCTTTTTTTATCAGTTGTTTTACCAGGCTGAAAGAACCTTTTTGTTTGTCGATGGAATTAGTGCCTTTGAGAATTTCATCAAGGATGATAAATAATCGTTCGTTTGCATTAAGCCGGTCTATTATCATTTTAAGCCGTTTAAGTTCTGCAAAGAAATAGGATTCGCTGGATATGAGAGAATCGGCCGTGCGTAGGCTTGTAACTAAATGTGCCGGACAGACCGTAAGCGTTTCCGCGTAGGCAGGTATACCCATGCAGGCAAACAAAAAATTTACTCCCACCGTCCGCAGGTATGTACTTTTCCCGGCCATGTTGGCGCCCGTTATTATAAGGAAATATTTGCCGTGCGGGATATGTATGTCATTGCATACGCATTTGTCGCGGTGAAGCAGAGGATGGCCCAATCCCGTACCTTCCATAAAGAAATAGGATTCCGAAACAGAGGGATAGATATAATCGGGATGGTTGAAGGCAAATGTCCCGAAAGAACAAAATGCGTCGATAGCGCCTAAAGCATCAAACCACTCCTTCATTTCTCCGGAATGTTCCGTTTTCCATTTTTCAATGCTGACGGCCAGACGCGTATCGCGCATATAGATCAGGTTCAGCATAATTCCTAATACGCTAAATCGTTGATCTAAAGCGCCGATATAACGGGATAATCTTTTTATGGCGGACGAAGCGGATGGGTTAAGATTCTGTTTGTATGTCTGTAATATGACGGAACTGAAATTTTCCTTTTCGATCTGTTCCATAAGTACCGAATAAGTTTTGAGGATGTTTTCGGTTTTATTTACGAGAGTATGTAACGTCTGTATGCGTTTCGCAGGCAAGTTCGCCGGCAAAAAACTTACTATAAGATATATACCCAGAGCGCTTATATTTACCATATTAAATATATATCCGGCAATTAACAGCGCCCATATTGCCGGAACTGACCATATCATTACTTTTAACAGGATACTGTCGGAGATTCTTTTTTGGCTGTTGCCTCCTTCCTGAAATAAATATTTTATGTCTTTCTTTTCTTTTGATACAATCTCTCCGGTAACATAGAATTTATGTCTGAAACTGTGCATCTTACTAATCTCGAACGTTCCTTTCTGGTATGCTAAGATATCGTTTTTATCATCCGACGGATGTTTAAACCGGTGAATCAGTTTTTCCCGTCCCATTTGTGTTACCGTACGGTTTACCGATTGGAACAGGGAATTTTCGCCGAACAGATCCAGGTCGAAGCTAAACGAATGTTGTGTGTCGGCATGTTCGGGCGCTCCGTCGAATGTGCTGAAATCATAATCCAATGCTTTAAGTTCATTTTCACACAAGCGGATATAACCTTCTTCATACGTACGTTCGTTATGCAGTTTGGCATGATAAACGACCAGAATAATAAACAGTAACATGAAGATGGCCGCTATGGCAGTCAATATCGTCAATTCATTGTTCCGGCACAGCCACAGTGTCGCTATCATACCGGCTATCAGGAACAGCCTTGCCGTACCGATATGGTAAATGTATCTTTTAAGTTTGCATAATATTGCGGAATGTTCATCTTTTTCTGCCCGGTAAAAATGATATATTTTGTCTGTTTTCGTTTTTTGCTCCATGTTTTTTTATCTTATCGGCCGGCAAATATACTGTTTTTTCACAAATAAGGCATGCATACATTCTCATGGAAGTCATAATTTTTCCGGCAGGTAAGGGTTGTCTTGTCCTGAAATAAGTTTACAAAACGATGAATAATGGGCATCTGCCTTTTTGCTTCGGGCATCTGCCTTTTTGCTTCGGGCATCTGCCTTTTTGCTTCGGGCATCTGCCTTTTTGTTTCGGGTATCTGCCTTTTCCTTCCGGGCATCTGCCTTTTCCTTCCGGGCATCTGCCTTTTTCTTTCGGGCATCTGCCTTTTTGTTTCGGGCATCTGCCTTTTTGCTTCGGGAAGATATTTTTTCAAAACAGATCTGTTTCATAAAAAAACATTATCTTTGCGAAAACATTTTGTTAAACCCTTTAAATTAAGAATATGGCAACAAAAACGTATGCACAGACAGTCAGCGATACCGCAGTAATGGTAAAAGGTATCCGCGACAATCAGGAAGTATTATCGAAACGTCAGATCGACACTGCTTTTGCCGACAGCCTGCAATCCGACGTCGATGCCGCCGTTGCTTTGAACAATGAGCAGGAAACGCTCAAAGCCAAGCTCAAGGAAAAAACCGAACAGCTTGATGCCGTTATGGCTACTTTGACGAAAAAAGCCGGCGAAGCTCGCAGAATCATCAAATTAGATATGCCACAGTCATCGTGGCGCGAGTTCGGAATCGGCGACAAACGTTAGTCCGTCCGGCTTTATTGCACTGTAATGAAAAAACTGTTTCTGACATTATCCGTACTGCTGTCGGCAGTTTTCGGACTGTCGGCAATATGCGTCAGACAGCAGGGACAGGCGGGCAGGATATATTACGCCCACCGCGACCACTTCGGCAGTATCCTTTCGCTGACCGACGCCAACGGAACGGTAGCGAACGAGTACAGTTACGACGCATGGGGACGTTTGCGCAATCCGGCAAACCAGACCGCCTATACTCCCGGCAGCGAACCCGAACTGCTGCTCAATCTACAGTGCATTTTGGGGCGGGAAGATAATTCTTTTTTGGCTATTTCAAAATAAATTTAGATGCGTCAGCCTTGGTGTAAATATCGCAAAACTTGTATAAATGAAAAAAAGACGCTTTATTTGTACCCGTGAAAGATTTTGCAGCTATTGATTTTGAAACGGCAAACAATGATCCGGCAAGCATTTGCAGCATTGGGGTCGTGATTGTGCGCAACGGAATGATATCAGACCGGATTTATGAACTGGTCAGGCCGGAGCCGGAATGGTACGCTTATTGGAATACGCGTGTACATGGGCTTACGGAAAAAGATACTGTGGATGCGCCGACATTCGACAGGGTATGGCAAAAAATCGAACCGCAAATTGAAGGTTTGCCTCTGGTGGCCCATAACAGCGCTTTTGATGAGAGATGTCTGAAGGCAGTTTTTAAAACATACGGGATGACATATCCGGATTATGTATTTCATTGTACGTGCCGGATCGCGAGGAAAGTTTTTGAAAAGAAGATATTGCCGGATTATCGGCTACATACTGTTGCCGCGCATTGCGGATATGATTTGCGGAATCATCATCATGCGCTTGCCGATGCTGAGGCGTGTGCGGTTATTGCACAGCAGATTTTACAAGAAATTTGATGAATTGATTAAATGGAGTATAATATACGTGATTTTGAAATAATGTCGCCTGTCGGGTCGTATGAATCGCTTATGGCAGCTATTCAGGGCGGGGCGGATTCGGTATATTTCGGTATGGAAGGACTGAATATGCGTTCACATTCCTCGAATAACTTTACTGCAGACGATCTGCATAAGATCGCTGCCGTCTGTCGCGATCACGGCGTGAAAAGTTATCTGACGGTTAATACCGTTATTTACGATGATGACCTGCCGCTTATGCGCAGCATCATAGATGCGGCAAAAACTGCGGACGTCTCGGCAATCATTGCTTCGGATGTAGCGGCGATGATGTATGCGAATAGCATAGGGCAGGAAGTGCATCTTTCCACTCAACTTAATATTTCCAATATTGAAGCGTTGGCGTTTTACGCGCAGTTTGCAGATGTTGTGGTGCCGGCACGCGAGCTGAACCTCAAACAGGTGCGATCGATATATGATGAAATTCATATCCGGCAGATAAAAGGTGCGAAAGGGAGATTGATACAGATTGAAATGTTCTGTCACGGCGCACTTTGTATGGCGGTTTCCGGGAAATGTTACCTTAGTCTGCATGAACTGAACGCGTCGGCAAACCGTGGCGCATGTACGCAAATTTGTCGTCGTGGGTATACGGTTAAGGATAAGGAAACGGATATTGAGTTGGATATTGACAACCAATATATTATGTCCCCGAAAGACCTGAAAACCATTCATTTTATGAATAAGATGATGGATGCGGGAGTTCGCGTGTTCAAGATTGAAGGACGCGCCCGCGGACCGGAATATGTACGTATTGTGACCGAATGTTACAAAGAAGCGGTGAAAGCGTATTGCGCTGGAACTTTCTCGGAGGAAAAAATTGCGGTGTGGGACGAACGTCTGAAATCGGTTTTCAACCGTGGATTCTGGGATGGTTATTATCTTGGTCGGCGACTTGGGGAATGGAGTAGCCGTTACGGTTCAAGTGCTGCGTGGCGCAAGGAGTATGTTGCCAAAGGCATTAAATATTTCGGCGATATACAGGTTGCCGAGTTTGAAATGGAGAGCGGTTCGCTTCAGGCCGGCGACGGGATACTGATTACCGGCCCGACGACAGGCGCAGTATTTCAGACCGTAAAAGAGATACGGGTTGAATTGAAAACCGTTCACAGAACGATAAAAGGAGAACGTTTTTCCATTAAAACAGACGAAAAAGTGCGTCCTTCGGATCGTATGTATAAGATGATTCCAACGGATGCCGATCGAGATCGTTTTTAGCTTTCCGGCGTTCCGCGACGTTTCCCGGCTTCCGTCCTCGTGCGACGTTTGATTTTCCGGCGTTCCGCGGCGTTCCCGGCTTAGGCCGGCTTTTTGGTGGAGTGTAGTTTCGGATTTCCGAATCCGGCAGTTTTTTATACTGTGCACGGCATTATTTTGTGCCATGGGTACCGGATGGCTTCGTACCGCACAATGACGGACAAGGTAGAGACGCACGGCCGTGCGTCTCTACCTTCCCAAGTTGGGGATTATTTTTATTTTCTCCGGTATTTTTGCAGGTACAGCCTGCAGTTTAGTTGTTGCCGGAGAAATATTTCATAAATTGTGCGCGTTCGTACATCGAAGGATTTTCCACATTGGCGAAACTTAGCTTTCCACGAAATTCGGATATGGATTCGTATTTTGTTTCATTCATCCATTTTTCGATACCTTCCAATATTTTTGTAATTATTTCTTTGTCATTTTTATAAATTGTGCTGCATAGCTGGACTGTATTAGCGCCTGCCAGCAAGCATTTTATTACATCTTTCCAACTGTGTATGCCGAATGATGAAGATATGGAAATGCCCGGTACGATTCCCGAAACGATCGCCGTCCAGCGTAATGTATCGCTAAGATCCGACGGATTGCTGAAAATCTCTCCTGAAGTGATTTGCATTTTCTTTATATCAATATCAGGCCTGTAATACCTGTTGAACAGCACGACACCCTGCGCTTCATGCAATTTAATCTGATTGACTAATCCGGGTATATTGCTGAATCCTTTACCGATCTTCATGATTATGGGGATGGAAATTTGTTTCCTTACTTTTTTAAGGATGGATACGTACAGGTCATACATTTCGTTTGCCGATGTATTCGGGTCGGTACATAAATAAAAGACATTCAGTTCGAGGGCGTCGGCTCCGGCTTCTTCAATCTGTTTTGCAAATTCCGTCCATGCGTTTGCCTTATAACAGTTGATACTTGCAATAACGGGTATCGTACAGATTGATTTTGTCTCTTTAATTAAGGATAAATATTCTTCTATCCGATTGGCTTTCACGTAGTTTCGTATATAGTCGGACGCTTCCGGAGAATCCGACGGATGTGTCAGTAAATCGCTTTGCAGTTCAATCTGCTCTTCAAACAATGATTTCAGGACGATTGCACCTGCACCGCTGTCTTCCAGTGCTTTGTTTTTCTTTGCGCTGTTTGTAAGGCCGGAACTTCCTATAATCAATGGGTTATTAAGTGTCAGTCCGGCATATTTTGTTTCAAATTGCACCATAGTTTTCGGTTTTTTTGGATAATAATCATACAAATATAGCGTTTTTTTACGATAAAAACAAATTTTTATTTTGTATTCCTCCCGGCTTGCATTATCTTTGTTGACATAAAAAATGATACGATGAAGGAATATATTTTCAAACTTGAAATGAAAGTGCGTGATTATGAGTGTGATCTGCAAGGCGTGGTCAATAATTCCAACTATCAGCGGTATATGGAACATACGCGTCATGAATATATGGGAGCGCTTGGTGAAAATTTCGGAAAGTTGCATGAGAACGGCATTGATGCGTTTGTGTCGAAAGTGGAAATAAGATTTAAACATTCACTGCGTAGCGGAGATAAATTTCTGTCGTGCATGAATATCCGGCGCGAGGGGATAAAACTCGTTTTTGAGCAGGATATATATAGACTGTCGGAGCATATTCTTGCTGCTTCGGGAAGAGTGGAGACGGTTATCGTTGAGAACGGGAAGCTCACTCGCGGCGATTATTTTGATCGTATAATTACAGCTTTAAAATAAAGTTACCGTCTATGGTGGTTTCCGGAGAGCATCTGTATTGGGTAGGACTTACCGTTTTAAAGGGGGTAGGCGATGTGTTGGCGCATCATTTGTTGCAGTATTTCGGTTCGGCGGAAGAAATTTTTAAAGCAAAACGGAGCTTGTTGGAAAAAGTCCCGGGCATTGGCGTTTATACGGCCGAACAGATTGAAACAGCTAAACCGGAGGCGTTGAAACGTGCGGAGAAAGAATTGGTTTTTATAGAAAAAAATAATATCAACATATATTTATATGCCGGCGATAATTATCCTGAACGTCTTCGGGAATGTCAGGATGCTCCTGTGGTTTTTTATTATAAAGGAACGGCAGATATAAATGCGGCAAAAATAATAAGCATTGTCGGTACGCGTCGCATTACCGAGTACGGGCGTGAACGGACGGAAACGCTTGTGCAGGATTTGGCGGCTATATTTCCGGATGTCGTTATTGTCAGCGGATTGGCTTATGGGATTGATGTTTGCGCTCATCGTAGCGCACTGAAAAACAACCTGCATACCATTGGAGTGTTGGCTCACGGATTAGACCGTATTTATCCGTTGGCACATCGGAACATTGCCGTTGAGATGCTTAATAACGGAGGTCTGCTTACCGAATTTATGAGCGAAACGAATCCCGACCGGGAAAATTTTCTTCAACGTAATCGTATCATTGCCGGATTGTCGGATGCGACGATTGTTGTCGAATCGGCAGAGAAAGGAGGCGCACTTGTAACTGCCGACATTGCATTTTCTTACGGCCGCGATGTCTATGCCTTTCCCGGACGGGTGACCGACAGGTGTTCCGTCGGTTGTAACCGATTGATACAAATGAATAAAGCCGGCCTTATAAGTTCGGCAAACGATCTTGCCGTGTCTTTATGCTGGGATGCCGGTAAAGGGGTGATGAACCGGCAGCCGTCGTTACCTTTCCCGGAGAGGCCGGATCATCCGGTGATACGTTTGCTTGAGGAAAAAGGAGAGTTTCATGTCAACCAACTGGCGGTCGAAATGAATCTTCCTGTACATAAGTTGACGTCTATGTTATTTGAACTGGAACTTGACGGGCATATTAAAGCGTTACCGGGAGGAATATATAAACTGTGTTGAATGGAAATAAGTCATAAAACAATTAAAGGCTGTCTCACGACAACCCATAATCAATTTTGTTAACCTTAAATCTAATACTATTATGAAAAAACCACGATGCAAAGGTACAGCTGTATTTGTAACTTCACAAATGATACCGAATAAATAATGTTAAATAAAAGTGCATATAAAGCAAAAAAAGGTTGCTCTTTTATTTAATTGCCCACACAGTGCAAAATAAATGCAAAAATTACGACTTTGGCTGATTTTTTAACGTTTCAGGGGAGGCGAAAATCAACTGAAATAGAAGCCGCCTGCCGGAAGTCAATTTGATCAGGGTCTGCCGTTAAAACCCCATATTTCATCCGGTTGCTGTTCCACGCCGCCGCCTGCCGTCTTGTCGGCAAATATTACGCTCTGACGGGAATAATTTTCAGGCGACATATTGTTGTTGAACTTTGCCGCAACTCAATCCACGATTAATTTGTGATTCTCAAGCGGGCTTTGATTCGCTTCAGACCGTAACCGGTCTTAACTTGACCAAACTTGTCCTCCACCAATAAGTTGCGGAAAATCGCAACAAAATTCCGCAAATCATACTTTTATCTCTTTTATCTTTGCAATTTGGAGATTTCGGACTATACCCACCCAATATTCCCGAAATACAGCAAGCGAAAATCGCTAAAGAAGGCGCATAAAAAGGATGTCATTTCGGCAGATATTCATTGATAAAGCATTAAAAATGGATATTTTTAATGCTTTACAGGCGGCGTTTCAACCCGATTTCGGACTATACCCGTTCACTTATGAAGGAGTAAAACGCTGGGGGACACACTTTTTCGGACTATACCCGTTCACTTTTTGTTGCATTTTTCGACCATTCTTCGTAAATTGATCAAAGAGAGTTCAATCAATTTACAAACAGGTATATATATGTCAGGAAAATTAGCATCAATGAGTACGATTAAACAATTGATTCAATTGCATGAATCCGGCGTGTCGAATCGCAGGATAGCAAAAACACCGGGTCTAAACAAAGGCACAGTAAACGATTATGTAAACAAGTTAAAGTCAGTCAAAATGTCAGCGTCAGAGTTACTGAAGCTTGACGAACCGGAACTGGAAGGCCGGTTCAGCGTCGGAACGGCCGCTTTTACCGATGCGCGCTTCAACGACTTTAAAGCCGAGCTTCCATCTCTGGAAAAGGAGCTTACGCGCAAGCATGTAACGCGTTATCTGCTATGGAAAGAGTATCTTGAGAAATATCCGGACGGATACCGCTATACGCAGTT
>JAITBC010000123.1 GCA_031283785.1 Tannerella sp.
CTGCAAACATCAGTCCATCCAAAGTTTTTAAATAATATTTGTGTAACATGAGTAACTATACTTTACGCGGTATAGTTCTGTGCAATAGAAAAAGAATAAGCATCTTTGCAAAACCCCTGAACAATGCAAGGAATGCTTATTCAACTGAATTCATCCGAAGAAGGAATTCGGGCGCTAAATTACAAAAGATTTCGTGAAGAGATACATCTTTGAATCCGCGTTCGGGATTATTGGGGATTTTCTTGCCAACATATCCTCTTTTTCATGATAATGAATTTAATCCATATACAATTCCGCCACGACTCTGTTACAATTATAAAAAAATATGCCAAACTTCACAATTGGAATACAAATCCTTATACTGTACAACAATGGATACACGAAGCATTTTTGAACAGGAATAAAACATTGCCGGATAATTCTTATCCGTCATCCATTACCTTCGTCGCCGAAAAGGTTCCTGCGCTGGGCTACGTTTGACCGTGTTACCGGCGGCTGCAGGAACTGTTTTTTTTATATTCGGCGTTGAAGGGGGAGGGCAGGTTCGGATTATTTCCGGGTCCAGCCTGCCGTCCAGTCGTTGTCGGCAGGGACGGCGCCTTTATATTCCGCTTTTGTGAAGAAGCTGTCGGACGAGAGGTCTTTTCCGCCGGCGACGGTTCCGATGTAACTGCCGGTAAAACTGATGTCCCGGTTCACGGCATTGCCGGTTCTGGCGTCTAAAGCAAGGTCGCTGAGGCTCCCTTCGTAAACGAAGGCTTTGTCGGCCCACAGATGTTCGATGACGGCGACTCCGTTCAGGAAACTCTGTTCCGTTTCGGCTGTGGCAACGGTTACCGAGTTAGGTTTGCCTTTTACCAGTGTATTGTACAGTTTGACGGCTGTTCCGGCACGCAGGCGGACGCCGCGTTTCTGGGCGTTGCTGTCGTTGTTGCCGATCAGCGTAAGGTTCGACAGGGTAGGGCATGATTGAGGCGTGTTCCCGAAGTTATCCTCCCGGTTATCGGCTTCTATCAGGCAATCGCCGTTAGCAGTGCCGTCGGCGCCGGGCGAGGCGGGGTCTTGTACGGCAACCCAGAACTGTCCCTTGCCGATCCATCCGTCCGTCCAGTCGAACGAATCGTCTTCGCTGTGCGTCGATACCAAATATCGGGCGTTTACCGTTCCTCCGAACCATTCGAAGCCGTCGTCGGAGCCTTTATACGTCTGGATGTATTCGATTGTCGTGCCGTTGCCGACGCCGTACATGGTCAGCCCGTTGGATTCTTTCGTTTCGCTGAAAGCAAAACCCGTATATTCGAGGCGCACATAGCGCATCGTGCCGGAATTGTCGTTCGATGTTGTACCGCCGAACGCGGCGTCGCCAATCTCGGACTTGCCTGTTCCGCCGGAAAGATTGATCGGCGCCCGTCCGCAGATGTGTACGCCTCCCCACGAGCCGGGCTGTTGGCGGGTAGACGTCATCACGATCGGTTTCTCTTTTGTTCCTTTCGCGTCGATTTTTCCTCCCTGTTCGATAATAATGTAATCCGGCTGTCCGTCGATGGAACGGGTAGCCTCGATCGTCACATCTTCTTCAATAGTTAAGACGCCTCCGTTTTTGACCTGATAACCGCCGATAAGTTCATACGTGTTCCCGGCTTTAAGCGTTTTTTCTTTTGTCAGTTCGCCTTTCAGTATAAATTCTTCGGGGTCGGGTTCCGGCGCTGGGTCGGGGTTGTTGTCGTCGTCGCAAGCGACAGATGCATACAGCACTGCTGCCGTCATCAGTACATAACCGGTTTTTTTAAAATACTTGTTCATAGTCATTTTGGTTTGTTTTAAAAATAATTATTAAAAATCCAGGGAAAATCCGATGCCGATATCCAATCCCTTACGGAAATATTCTACCGTTTCTTTTTTTCCCGTATCTTTTATCTTTTGAGTATATCTATGTTCAGGATTAAGCAGGTTTTTTGCCTGTAATTTTATTTTTATCCCGTTACCGGGCGTATATGAAGCGATGAAATCCAATGAATGGACGGCCTCTTCGATTACGTTGCCGACGCCATTAATTCCGACCGAACTGATACGTGGTCCTTGCAGGTTATAAACGGACGAGAAGGAAAGTTGCCTGTCGGCGTCGAATTTCGGTGCATAATTGATGTCGAGGTTGACCAAATATGGTGACGCTCCTTGCAATTGCCGTGTTTTATCCGTATAAAGCCCCTGTCCGGGTAATGAGATATGGGTATAAATATACGAAGCATTAAAATCGATTTTCAGGTCTTTCCTTATCTGCCGGCGAATCTCAATTTCGGCGCCGGCGACGTTCCCTTCGTTTACGTTACGGAAACTCTGGATGACCGACCCGGAATATTCCTGAACGCGTTCGATGGGTGTTTCAAGATATTTGTAATAAACGCCGAATGAATACATATCGCCGAAACCGTGGAAAAGTTCATACCGCAGGTCAAAGTTGTAGTTATATCCGTTCCTGATATCTTCGTAGCCGCGTATTGTTGCGCCGCCGTACGATTCTTTATATTCGAAAGGAGACATTTCGATAAACGAAGGATGGGTGACGGTGCGTGAAAGCCCCAGCCGGAGGTTGCCGTTCAGGGTAATGTTATATTTGAGGTTTATGGCCGGAAACAAATCGTCAGTCGCCAGTTTAGCCCGTTTCTCTTCGGCGGCATCCGTCCAGAACCTTACCCGCCGGCTGAAATGTTCGTAGCGTAAACCGAAGGAAACAAGCAGTTTTTCTGACGGATAATATTCCATATCCGCAAATGCGGCATAGACGTCCGCCCATGCATAATATTTGTTTCGGGGTAAGGAATTTTTGCCGACGGCGATTGTTCCGTCGGCTATATGGCCGTAATTGAGGTAACTGTCCGTATCGTAGATGTTATCTATCTGTGGAGATGTATTTTTCAGGTTGTAATAGAAATTGACGGAATAGAAATCCCTCATCTTATTCCGTATGGAACTGCCCGCGCGAATGAACCCCGGTCGGGATTCGTCGTTACCTAACCGGTATCTGACTTTCAGGTCGCCGTTCCTTTCGTCTTCGTACAATTCCCCAAAATAACGCATGGTTTCTTGTCGGTTGAGTTTGAAAAGAGAAAGCGAACCGTTCCCGTTACGGGTGAACATCACCTGTCGGCGGTCGGGTTCTTCACTTCTTGTCGAACCGTACGAGACCTGCCAGTCCGCAAACAGTTTGTCGCGCAGCAGTTCGTGTTTCCCCGCCAGTTGGTTGTTGAACAGGCTGTAAGCATGGTAAACGCTGTTATTCCCGATCAGGTCTATACCTTCCGCATCGACGCCTTCGCGACGTCTGTAACTGTCTTCTGTGTTGTTGATAAGCATGATATAATAAGACAGACGGCCGGCCATACCGAGTGTATATCCTAATTGTCCGGACAGCGTTGCAGTCGTTTCGTAAGTATATTTGTCGTAATCGTACCGGTCGCGGACGACGCCCTGTGCGTTAACGGTAGAGACATAAGCGTCTTTATACCATGAATAGTCGTTGTTGAATCCGGCAGCCAGCAGGGCGCTCAGTTTCCGGTCGCCGACCGTCCACGTCTTCCCCATACCGAAGTCCAGCCCGACGACGGGAGGCGCCGTTTTTCTGCTAACGGAAAAGCCCGTCCGGAAAGGGTTGTTTGTCAGTTGCCAGTCCTCAAACTCATCCGCCGTCATGTCTTTGACGTTTTTACTTAAACGCAGACCGTTATTTATGCCTAAGAACGTGACGCCTGCCCCCGTTTTATCCGAGGAATGAAATTCGGAAAACAAAACATTCGTTTTTCCCCCGGTCGAGAAGCTGAACGTAAGATAGTCCTTTCCCGTATTTTCTTTTGTGTCGACATTGATATGAGCGCCCGAATAATCGCCGTATACCGACGGGTGGTATACTTTGCTTACGGATATGTTTTTTACTATCGACGTGGGGAATAATGTCAGCGGAATCAATTTGTTATCGGGATTGGGCGAGGCGATGGGGAAACCGTTAAGAGAGGTCATGCTGTACCGGTCGCCTAATCCCCGTACATATACTTTGCTGTTCCCCTCCATGGATATGCCGGTTACTTTTTTTATTCCGTCGGCAACGGTCGAGAGCCCTTTCAACGACATCTCCTTAGCCCCCAGATTCTCGACGGCCACAGTCGACTGCCGGCGTTCGATCATCAGCGCCTTCTCCGCTTCCATGTCCATTCGCGCCACAACCATGACTTCTCCCAGGTCCTGCGTCGTCTCTTTCATGTCAATATCAAGAACTGCAGGCGCATCATTTTTAATTTCAACCTTTGTTATTTCGAGTGTCGTGTAAGAAATATAGGAGGCAACCACCGTATAGATTCCTGCGGGCAGGGAGATGCTGTAATTACCGTTCATGTCGCTGACGACGCCCCTGTCCGGTATTTCTTTTATCGTGACGCTTGCTCCGATCAGTGTTTCCTGCGTCCGCCCGTCGACAATTTTACCTTTCAGGATTCCCGTCCCGGCGTAGAGTGTGTTTACGGCGGAAAGCAAAAGCAGAATGATTATCAGTCGTTTTTTTATGTTGACGAGCAGGTTTATACCTGCTTTAAATACATTTCTTCTTTGTTTTCTTTGGCGTGAATCTCCGATTCTCATACTTCGTCTCATATTATCTGAATTTTCAGCGGCAAAAGTAACGCCGGGATATTACGATATACAGGCTATCTGGTTAAGATTTTGTTAATAAAGATCGACATCGACCACAACATGGTCGTTTAATGGCCTGATATGGCCTGATATGGTATTATAAGATTAAAGAGCGAAGAAAGTTCCCCGCTCTTTTTTTTGGAATGTGCCGAGCATGATTAATACGGTCGGCGACGAATAAATTCTTAAATAGTAACTATTTATTAAAAAGTTTAGCCAACAAGCCTTTACCTGTAACAGTAATCCATCCGAACAGCAAACCGAGGAATCCGTAAACAAGTTCCACAGTAACTGCTGCACAAAGATCTTCCCCGGCTTCAGGCACATAATTTATTATACCGAAGAAACATCCCGATGCCACGAACATTGACGGGATATAATTTACCCATGGAACCTTGTCCAAATACAGTACAACGAAAACGATGATGAACACTGCAATCGGGACGCAGAACCATGGTGTGCAGGCAAATAGACCGGCAAGTTTAACTATGCCGATAGAAAATGCAATACCGATAACGTATCCAATTGCGGCGCGTATACCGTCTTTAGCGGTACCTGTGAAGAAATACACTGCCCATGCTACGAACGCTATATAAGTAAATCCTTTTTCGCTGCCGACAGGCATGTGCTCTTTAATCAACTGGTCGATACAGACAATTACAAAAGCAAGTAAAGCCGTATAAGCCGAACCTACGGCAAAAGAAACATTTTTCATACTTTTCTGTATTTACGGATTACACTTTTAATACCCAAGGTTTCCTGAGATATCCCGAACGCATTTTATTCGCTTCCGTATCGTTGATAAATTCTTCCTTAGCCGGATTCCAATACAAAGGACGCTGCAATTCGTAGCAGATGTTTGCAAGATGACAAACGCTAGCCGTGCGATGACCGATTTCCGCCGTGCTGATTGTCGGTTTCCGCGATTTGATACAATTGATCCAGTTTTGATAGTGGTCGTCCGATTCGTACAGTTTTATTTCGTTATCCGAAAATTCGTGCGACGAAAGGTTCCCGGGTAAAGAATCGAAGTAGTCGCGACTGATGTCGACAACACCTTTTGTTCCGATAAATCGTACGCCATAATTGCGTCCGAAATCTTCATGTGTCATTTTAACTCCGTTATCGTACTCAAATGTCAGGTATTTGTGGTCGTTATCGGGAGGATAAACGGCGATAGGACCGCTGTCGTCCTTGCCGAGCCCCCACTGTGCGATGTCGAACATGTGAGCGCCCCAGTCGGCAGTCATCCCATTCCCATACTCTTTATAGTTCCGCCAATTAGGGAAATGCGTTTTTTCTAACGGAGGCGAGAGTTCCGAATGGTAGGGATTGAATACGGCCGGACCGATCCACATCTCCCAGTCGAGATAGTCGGGTACAGGCTCGGCAGGCAGGTCGTAAGATTTGGGAGGAGGTCCGCAACAGACCTTAACTTCAAGAATATCGCCGATATGCCCGTTTCGTACAAGACGGCAGGCATTACGGAAATTTTTCCATGAACGTTGCATGTTCCCCGTCTGATTGATACGTTTGTATTTTTCAATAGCTTTGACCATCAAGCGACCTTCTTCGATGCTGTGCGAATATGGCTTTTCGCAATAGACGTCTTTGCCGGCTTTTGCCGCCTCAATCACATTGATAGCGTGCCAATGATCGGGAGTAGCAATCACCGTCGCATCAATGCTCCTGTTTGCAAGCAATTCTCTGAAATCTTTGTACGTCCTGAAACCTTTTACCGAAGAACCGGCTTCACTGTAAACTTTTTCCGCCCTGTTCCTGAAATATTCAAGTTTACGGGAATCGACATCGCAACAGGCAATTATTCTTGAAATTTTTGCGAACGAGTTGAACAAATGCCTTGATTGTATGCCGGTGCCGATGAATCCGAGCGTAATCTGGTCGCTCGGTGCAGTGTATCCGATTCCGCCGAGGACGTGACGCGGAATAATAGTAAAAGCGACTGCTGTAGCTAATCCTCTTCCCAAGAATTGCCTTCTTGAAACATTGTGTTTGTTTTTTTCCATAAGAACTTATATTATATGTTTTACATAGTTGCGATTTACGGCGTTTAAGAGAACGTGTTGTTTATTTAAAGCGCAAATGTAAGCACAAATTTTTATTGCACAAAATTTTATTACACATTTTGGATATTTTTCTCGCCTTTGAAAAATCGGTACATGCTGTCTGTAATCAGAATCTGCCATAACCGTAGAGATTAAATTCCGAATAGAACTGTTCGACAATATTTTGCAGTTCCGGCGGCATTGTTGAGAAAGCGGCTTCCATTAACTGCGCCGGTATTTCACAGGCGGGGTCGGCTTCCGCTATTGCGCCGGTGATACAGGCTATTGTGTCGCTGTCGCCGCCGGGCGAAACGGCAAGGCGGACAGCGCATCCTCAAATCCGGAACTCCGCAGCCACGCAGCAAAAGAACTGCCGTATGCCCCAGATACATGAAATTTTCAAATTACATACAGACGAAATAAAAATGTCGGGTAAAATTTATAGAAGAAAGGTGGCGTTTTTTTTCTTTTGATAATTATCAAAACCGTGAATTTTTTAAATCCGGTGCTGATAGAACAACAATGACTTTCTTTTTTACACGAGATAAATATTAATGTAATGCACTCTACTTTTGCCTGCAAATTCAATTAAATTCTGTTTCAGGATGAAGGAATTTGCCGATTGGTGAAAAAGAGGCCGACGCGTAAATAAGCAAGGCAAACAAAACCGGTGAAGACGACCTCCGCTTTTTATATTGCGTTCTTCGGTATTATTGTACTTTATACAGTAATATAATTCTGTATATTGTATTTTGTAGATAATGTAATTTGTTGAAATATTATGTTTTATAACATGTGTTTTTGATGTAATTTTTTCATCATAATAAGTTATTTTTGTCGCGTTATTTTAAGAGTGATATGTAAAATGTTGGAAACAAGAAAATATAATCCTTATGTTTCCGTCGACTGTGTGGTATTCGGGTTTGACGGTAAAGAGTTTAACGTACTGTTGATTGAGCGTCGTATACAGGAGCGGAACAGTGATTATAATGATAAAAAACTTCCGGGATGTATCATTTATATGGATGAAGATCCTGATGAAGCGGCTTCGCGGGTATTGACGGAGCTTACCGGGCTTAAAAATATACCGTTAAGCCAGTTCCGGTGTTTTGGCGACCCGCATCGTTCGGATAATCCGCGTGATGTACTTTGGTTGGAGAAGACGACGCAGATTAAAATAGAACGGATCGTGACGATCGGATATGTCGCCTTGATAAAGATAAACAGGAGATTGACGTTTGATTCGGAAGACCGGTCGGTCAGTTGGTATAATGTTGACGAGACGGGAAAAATGACGCTGGCTTTTGATCATTCGCTGATTATCCGCAGGGGAATGGAATATATTAAACACTGGCTTAGCGTTGAACCTGATTTGATGTTCAAACTGTTGCCCCGTAAATTTACACTGCCGCAGTTACGTTTGCTGTATGATGCTGTTAATCGGACCCGGTCGGATGTGAGGAACTTCCAAAAGAAGGCGAAACAATGGAAGAATCTGGTTATGCTGGACGAATTTGAAAAAAATGTTCCGCATAGAGCCGCCAGGTTATACAAGTATAAAAGAGAACGATAACATGCGGTTGAAAAGTTGCGGTGTGCCGCAACAATGTGCCGCAACAATATGAGAAACAATGAAATAATAACCCATAAAAACAATTTTATATGTATTTGCTCGGATATGATTTAGGAAGTTCTTCGGTAAAAGCCGGTCTGGTAAACTCGGAGACAGGCGAGGTGACGGCGATGGATTTTTTCCCGAAAAAAGAAATGGAAATGAAAGCGCTGAAAGCGGGATGGGCGGAACAGACGCCGGAGGTGTGGTGGGAAAACTTAAAACAGGTGACACGCTCGGTCATGAAGAAAGCGGACATTCGTCCTTCGGAGATTGCGGCGATAGGCATCTCTTACCAGATGCACGGCCTGGTTTTGGTAGACAAAAATCTGGATGTAATACGCGATTCCATTATCTGGTGCGACAGTCGTGCTGTTACATACGGCGAAAAAGCCCTTTCGGAACTCGGCAGCGAAAAATGTTTGTCACACCTGCTTAATTATCCGGGTAACTTCACATTGTCGAAGCTTGCATGGGTAAAAGAAAACGAGCCGGAGAAGTATGCTAAGATCAAATATTATATGCTGCCGGGAGATTATATAGCGATGCGTATGACCGGTACTCCCGTTACAACGGTTTCCGGTCTGTCGGAAGGTATCGCGTGGGATTTTGAGAGAAATGCGCCGGCAGCCTTTCTGTATGAGTATTTTGGTTTTGACATGAGTTTTATTCCCGAGATAGCGCCTGCTTTCGGCATACAAGGATATATGACGGCCGAAATAGCCGAAGAGTTGGGGCTGGCAAAAGGTATACCCGTAACATACCGTGCCGGCGACCAGCCTAACAATGCGCTGTCGTTGAATGTCTTTAATCCCGGTGAAATAGCTGCGACGGGCGGCACGTCAGGCGTCGTTTACGGTGTGAATGAAGATGCCAAATACGATCCGCTATCGCGTGTAAACTCCTTCGCCCATGTTAACCACACGGCGGAACAGACACGCATAGGGGTCTTGCTTTGTATAAACGGGACGGCTATATTAAATACATGGATAAAAAACAATGTTGCACCCGAAGGCATCAATTATGCCGAAATGAATGAATTGGCAAAAAAAATACCGGTCGGAAGCGAAGGCGTCAGCATTATTCCGTTTGGAAACGGCGCAGAACGTGTTTTATCCAATGAAGAACCTAACTGTTCCATTCACGGGATAAACTTCCTCCGTCACGGAAAAGCCCATCTGATTCGTGCCGCACACGAAGGGATTGCGTTCTCTTTCAAATATGGGATGGATATTATGAACAGCATAGGTATAGAAACAAAAACGATTCGCGCCGGACATGCCAATTTGTTTCTGAGTCCGATTTTCCGGCAGACACTGTCAGATATCACCGGCGCGACAATCGAGCTGTATAATACGGACGGCGCTATCGGAGCTGC
>JAITBC010000184.1 GCA_031283785.1 Tannerella sp.
CCGGCATATTTCCAAGTTCTTCCGTACTGATTGATACGATAGAACCCGTCAGGTCCTTTTTCCGTTGCGTCCCGTATCCTACCACCACCACTTCGTCCAACGCCTGTGTATCTTCTTTCAGTGTAATGTTAATGACAGTCCGGTTTCCAATCAGGACTTCTTCCGGTACATATCCGACATACGAAAATAACAAAACCGAAGACGCTTCCACATTTTTTATTGAATAATTCCCTTCATGATCGGTAATAACACCATTCGATGTACCTTTCACGATTACATTTACCCCCGGTACAGAGTTCCCGGAGTCATCCGCAACTGTCCCACCGACAGTTTTTGTCTGCGCTACAACATGCTGAACAGATATGAAAGCACATACGAAGAAACAGGTAAAAAAACCAAATCTTCGAACAATACTCCTGTTCAATGCCAAATTCTTTTGAAAAAATAATTCTCGCTTTTCCATGTACAATTGATTTAAAATTTACGTTATTTATATGACTAAGTTATGATTGATGAATCTAATTTCAGATATCGTGCCAATTTTTCTATGGTGGCGGCATGATGACCGATACCCAAAGCAAAATGATGAGTGGGACATTCCCTCACCCATTTCTTCAGGAATGTCCGGATATCCGGCTTGAAGAATCCACGTGTGTTCGTATTACCTGTCGGCGGTATCGGGCCGCTGACCGATTCTCCTTCGGCAATTATAAATTTGAATTTGCCGTCGTACGTAGAATTAATTGATAATAATGTAATCGGGCCTTCTTTGATTTTAAACTCTACTCCAGCCCCGCTACCCGGTTTGCCGTGATATTTCTTAAGGCTTCGCAACACCGGCTTACCTTCGGCGATAGAAATATTATGCGGCCCGTCATGCCCGACCAGTACAAAGCCTTCGTTGAAATCTACCGGGTGAAACTCGGCAAAACTGCCGCCGATACCTAACCTGTCCATAATCATCAGAGCGATAAGCGTTTTCAAATCCGATTCTCCACACACAGGTATGTGCCTGGCAGTTAACAATGAATTCCCGACGATCAGGTTTGACATAACCAACTGTTCGGTAGAGTTGTCCGCACCATTGTAATAGTAAGCAAGCCCGTCTAATTGTTTTAATTCGACAAACTGCTCTAACGCCGCATATATTTGCGCCGAAACACGTAAATCTTCTTTCCTGAGTTTCATGGAAATAGGATCGGAAACCGGCTTGGGTGTATCGAAAAAATTCATGATCTGTTTTTCTTTTTCCTTTATTTCATCATCCGTGATACGGTTATAATAATCTACTAATTCATTTGCTTCATATTCAAAAACATGCAGGCCGAAGAAAGTCGTTAACGCGGTGGGATCGGTATGCATATCCATCATCGAATTTATCGGATGGCCGATATGCCCTAACCCGGCTTTTTTCAGGCTATGCAAAACTTTAGCTATTTTACAGTATTCTTCAATTTCCTTATCGACTTGAGTATCCTCATATAAAGCGCCTATGATACAATCCGGCGCCGCTCGTCCCATTCTGCCTGCGACTCCCGCAAACTCAGGCAGTGCGCATATATTATCGTTCATTAATTGCATATAAGTAGTTGCACAGGTATAATCCAGCATTTTCACCGGTTGAAGGGCGACTAAAACAATGGGGCATTGTATTAATTTAAGTATAACGCCGAATGTTCCGGATGTAGCATACGTAACCATATCGCAAAACAACAGGTCCAAACTGCCTTTTACCATATCTTCTACTGCCTGATAAGCCTTCTGCGGTGAATCAATCATGCCGAAAGAGATTATTTCAATGGATTTGTCAACGGGTATTTTCCGAATAAAATCTCTTTCTTTTTCAAGCAGTTCTTCCAATAATCCCGGAAATTGCATCCAGTATCTTTCGTATCCTACACTAAAAACTCCTATTCGTGCTGATGCTTGTACTTTTTTCTCTTTTCTTATACCTGTATTCATAATTATGTTTTTATATTTCTACTTAACGCACTAACTTATTTTTACAAATCAATTTGATGTTAATTATTCAGATTAAAAATCATTCTGCTGATTTGCGATTAATATCCGGCAAGAATAACATAAAGATAAAAAAAGCAACCGGATACATAATGCCCGAATAAATCCATAGCGGTTTATACGAGAAAGATGCTATAATAATACCAATCAAAGGATTGATTACTAATGAAGAAACAGCGCCTGCAGAACCCGACAGGCCTACGACGGTAGAGGATTTTTCTTTCCCGAAGATATCACCGATGGAGGTAATATAGTTAGTAATCCAAATCCCATGGGCAAAAAATGCTAACGACATAACAATAATAATCAGCTCCGGAGAATTTATCACGCCTACAAATAAGACCGGCAAAGTTAAAAAGGCGGCAACGCCCATATTCGCTTTGCGGGCAAAATTCACATCTTCTTTTATCCTATACAGAAGATCCGACAGCCATCCCCCCATAATATTGGCTATTCCCAAAGCAAGAAAGGGAATCCATAAATAATCGCCGATATAATCTAACGAAACACCTTTTACTTCGTTCAGGTATTTCGGAATCCAGAACATGTAAAAATAAAATATAGGATCCAATAAAAAACGGATAACGATAAATGTTCCTGCATCCCTGTTTTTTAATAACTCCTGTATATCATGAAACATGTTACGTTTTTTAACCGGATGATGTTTCATCCCTGAAACGGCTGACGATATCTTCGCTGTTGTTTTCAACCAGAAAAACAACCAGATAAAGCCCAAAATTCCGCTGAACAAAAATAAATACCGCCAATTCATATAATACAGCGCGTATGCACAAAGCGGCACTGCCACAACAGCGCCAATGGCTGAACCTCCTATCGCAATGCCATTTGCCACAGCTCTTCTTTTGGGTGCTATCCATTCCGTGACTGCTTTAATAACGCCCGGGAAACACCCTCCTTCGCCTGCGCCCAATAAAAAACGGAAAAAACCAAAATGAAATGCATTGGCCGACAAGGCATGCAGCGTAGTTGCCAACGACCAGAAACCCACAGAGATAGCAAGACCTTTCCTGCTTCCGAATCTGTCAATCAGAGCGCCGCCAACAGTAAACATAACGGCGTAACTGATTAAAAATCCCGCATTAATAAAACCATATTCCGTATCGGTAACAGATAATTCATCCTTTATCTTAATTATCGAAACAGACAAAATCTGCCTGTCCATAAAACTTAATGCCGTCGCCAACAGCAATAAACTCGTTATCAACAGGAAAATATGTTCCTTTTTAATGATATTCTTCATCATATATTTTTACTGATATTTTTCATATCTCTATAGTTAACGCACTATGTTTAGTGCGGTGCAAATATAAGTGCTTTTTTTATATGTGCAAAATAATCCGGTTTTTTTTTGAAAAAAAATTGTTATTATCGCGAAAGGTATTATTTTTGCAGCATGATAATAAGTTGATAAACGAAATAAAAGGTAAATCTATGTATTACATAGATGTAAATAGTTTATGATAAAGGAATATCCGAAATATATTGAGATCAGTAAAACAATCATTTCTAAAATCGAATCCGGCGAATTGTTGCCCGGAGATAAAGCGCCTTCTGAAAATGATCTTATAAATACATATAAGATAAGTAATACGACAGCCCGCAAAAGTCTTCTTGAAATAGAACTACAAGGTTGGGTTAAACGCATAAAAGGAAAAGGGACTTTTGTCCTGAACAGATCGGAGGATAAATCTCTGACCCGCATATTAGGCTCTTTCAGCGCAATGAAAGAGTCTTTTAATGATAATCTCATAAAAGAAGGTTTTACGCCTAAAAACGTAATATTGGAGAAAACGATTTTAGAAAACGGCATATCCGCTCGCGTCAATGGGAAAACATATATCATTGAAGGGAAAATACTTAAAATAAGAAGATTAAGATATGCCGACGATTTTCTCTTAAAGGACGAAACAAGATATATATCCATACGGTTATGTCCGCGAATAAATATGTTCGACCTCAAACATTCATTGATTAAAGCCTATGAAGAAGATTATAAGTTGAAACTTGAGAATGTAGAAAGGATGCTCAGTTCCATAATCATTTACCCGGAAGATAAAAACAATTATTTTGAGAACAGTATTGCCATTCCTGTTTTCCTTCTCGACAGCGCCATAACGTGTAACGAAAAAAAAGTTGTTGAAATAGAACGGTCGTTATACAGAGGGGATAAATATAAATTCTCCATACAAACGATCCCATCGAAAACAATCGACACACTTCTGTAATATTCCGTACAGACCTGATTTTGCGGCTTGGAACGGCGGAGCACCCGGGAACGGGAATGACCGTTCCGTTATTTCGGGCCTGTTCCATACGTATTGCGGATGACACCCCGCTCAGGAAAATAAGCATGGTTATTTTGCATTTTTCATGACATACATTATCTTTGTCGTCCGAAAACAAACATGTTACTATGGCAAGCATAGATTTACACGGTATGGGCGTTGCCCTGATAACGCCATTCAAAGAAGATGAAAGCGTTGACTATGAAGCATTAATCAGAATGATTGACCACCTCATGGAAAACGGAACGGATTATATCGTCGCACTCGGTACGACCGCCGAAACGCCGTCTTTATCCGAAGAAGAAAAAACAGCAATTACACGAATCGTTGTTGAACGGGTGAATCGTCGTATTCCTGTCGTTCTCGGCATCGGGGGCAACTGTACTCGGAATGTAATGTCACAAATCGGGCATACGGATTTCAAAGGAATTGATGCAATCTTATCCGTCGTTCCCTATTATAACAAACCTTCGCAGGAAGGTATTTACCGGCATTTCAAGGAAATTGCGAAAGTTTCACCGCGACCGGTCGTATTATATAACGTACCGGGACGTACCGGAACGAATATGACGGCGGCGACTACACTCCGGCTTGCACGCGAGTTTGATAACATCATGGCAATAAAAGAAGCTTCCGGTAATATCACACAGATGGATGATATCATAAAGAATAAGCCTTCCGAGTTTCAGGTTATATCCGGCGACGACGGCATCACTTTCCCGCTGATAGCGTTAGGCGCGGTAGGCGTTATTTCCGTTATCGGCAATGCCTTCCCGAAAGAGTTCAGCCGTATGGTAAGGTTAGCGATTCAGGGAGATTATCAAAACGCACGCATCATCCACTCCCGCTTCGCCGAGTTATTCGAATTGCTGTTTGTCGACGGCAATCCTGCCGGAGTAAAAAGCATGCTTAACATGATGGGTTTTATAGAAAACAAATTACGGCTACCCCTCGTTCCTACACGCATAACCACATGCGAGAAAATCAGGGATGTCCTTAATAAACTGAATATAAACGTCAAATAAAAAAACCTCCCCGTGGAAAAAGGAGGTCTTTTTAAACTGTCGTTCTCTCTTTCGTTCTTTACTTTTTGTCTTCGAACCTGCTTGAAATAACGACAATTTTCATCAAATCATCGTCTTTCCGTATTTTTAGTCCCGAAGGTACAAGCGTATGCGTAATTCCCTTCGTCGAATAGTCGCTCGTGCCCGTTTCCCGGTATACGGGCAACACCAGCAGGCGAAGATCCTCGTCGGGAGAATTCTTTATATGCGTCTTGAGTAAATTACTTATATTTCCGAATGCATAAGTCCGTGTATTGGCCGAATAGCCGCTTGCTGTGGCACTTGACGAAGCGCCTTCTACATTATTATATGATACATATGAAATAACATTGTCGTTAATGCTTACATTCTCAAAAAATGTCGTCACCGAATCTTCGGGCAACAAGAGCAAATGAGAAGGCGGCATAAAGGCAAAATCCCATTCGTCGGCAGGTAAATACTTCAGTTCAAGCGTAAAACCGTTAATAAAGCGTTCCTGAACATCCAGCGTTTTTGAAATTTCAGTGGTAGGTATGATAAGTTTCGTGCATACGCCTGCCGGAGATTTAATATACGCATGGGAAGGATTTTCTTCAAGTAAATGATTGATATTGCTGTTTTTAAAACGGTTCAGCTGAAAGACCTCTTTAGAATTTCTAAACCCTTGGGTGCCATTAATCAAAGAATCCTGCCCCTGTGAATCTTTCCCGATATAATTATAATATATGCATATGGATATATTTTCTCCTTGCGTCAGTATTAGATTTCCGCTGCCGAACGTATTAGTAATATAAACGCCGGGAAAAAACTCGTTAAAAGAATTTTGTGAAGCGAATGTCGAAGGATTATTGACTGTTTCGTCATAAAATTTCTGCCCCAATTCGACAGGCAGTTTCACCCGTATATTGGGGACATAGCTATCCAAATTACGGACGGAGTCGGAAACACTCATGTCATACGCCGTATACGTACAAACCCCTAAAGGGCGACTCATGTCGCAATATTCCTCCGGATTGCCGTTCGTATAAAAAGTCCGTGTCAACGGTTTGTTAATCGGGAACACCGAAACCTGCATCGGCACAATCGTATCACCATATGCCAAAACCCCTCCGGAAGAACTGTTCATATAGGCAATAAACAAATCTATTGAATCAATCTTCCCGTTATAAGGCGTTGAATTAAACTGAAACCCTTCCTTACAATAAAACTGGCACAGGAAGTCGGACTTAATCGTACCGTAAATCGGGTCATACATTTCTCCCAGCATACAAGTCGACGTTTTAGCAAAGACGGAATCAAGTTTTACGGTCGAAATTTTCATCTGAAACGTATCGGTATAAACGGTTATAAGATCTCCGGGAGGCTGAATCGTTGTCCCTACCGGCGTCAAATTATCGTCACATGCGCCCATGATAAGGCCTGTCAAAAGGCTGCATAAGGCCATAAGTTTTTTAAACCCTTTCATTTTTTTCTATTTTTATTAGGAATTAAGTATCTGATCATAAAAATCATTATAGATATTGATATATGAAACATCCGGCTGATAAGACAAAAACGGTTTGTCTTCTTTTTCTATAAATTCCGAGACTTTTTCATTTATTCGGGAGCTTCCCTGAATTACGCCGTCGGAATATTGTATCGCAAGGCTTGACAAAGCGGCAAAGTCAGTCGACATTTTTATCAACTGAAGGTCTTTGTCGGTCATACCGTCCTGTTTCAATTTTTCGGAAAGAGATTTATCAAGAGAATCTTCGAATGCGTCGTCATAGACGGAATATACGATTTTAGCGCCTGCAAAACTCGGATCGTCCGCATACATTTTCTTCAGATAAACCGGCGCCAATGCCGACAGCCATCCGTGACAATGGATAAGGTCCGGTATCCAACGCAGCTTCTTCACCGTTTCGAGAACTCCCCGCACATAAAATATCGCCCGCTCGTCGTTATCATCAAATGCCCTGCCTTCATCATCATGCACAGTGTATTTACGCTGAAAAAAATCATCATTATCAATAAAATAAACCTGCATACGGGCAGACTGGATAGAAGCAACCTTTATTATAAGCGGATGATCCGTATCGTCAATAATAAGATTCATTCCTGAGAGACGTATCACTTCATGTAACTGGTTCCTTCGCTCATTGATATTTCCATAACGGGGCATAAATGTCCGTATTTCACGTCCCCGTTCCTGTATACCCTGCGGTAAAACCCTACATATACGGGAAATTTCCGTCTCCGGTAAATACGGCGTTATTTCCTGTGTAATAAATAAAATTCGCTTCGCGCCCATCCTTTATTATTTAAAAAACCGCCACAAAGATACTAAAAAAAAACGGGAAAAAAACAAGCGAATCAACTTTTTGATTATCCAACACTTTTCAAATTAGCATAATTTATATGCAAAAAATGACTTTATTACCTATTTATTTTGTTGCTTTGCAGTCTGATTTAAACTAAGAAATTAATATTTCAAAAATGAGAACCATATTTAGTATCAACGAATTAAAGGCGCTTCTTTTCGATGAACGCAGATCCGGGAAGACCATCGGATTCGTCCCCACAATGGGAGCTTTGCACGAGGGGCATCTCAGCCTGGTTAAACAATGTAAAGAAGAGAATGACATTTGTGTGGTTAGCGTCTTTGTTAACCCTACGCAGTTTAACGACAAGAACGATCTTAAAGCTTATCCGCGAACGCTTGAAAAAGATTGCGAACTGCTCGGACAGCTCTGCTGCGACTGTGTCTTCGCTCCGTCGGAAGATGAAATGTATCCCGAACCGGATACGCGCGTTTTCGAACTCGGCCCGGTAGCCGAGGTTATGGAAGGCGAAAAACGACCGGGACATTTCAACGGCGTGGCGCAGATCGTAAGCAAAC
>JAITBC010000215.1 GCA_031283785.1 Tannerella sp.
TTTGTTGGGGACATGCAAAATCAACAGCGTCAATCCTGTCGAATGGCTCACCGATGTCCTCAACCGGATTAATGATTGCAAAATGAGTGACCTCAATCAATTGCTGCCCGGATTGTGGCGGAAACCTGAGGGGGTGTAGTTCTCCGGATGCTTACTGAACTCCGCAGATGGAAAGAAAAAGTAAAACAGGTCAATATCAAAGAATTTTTACAGGTCGCACAGATCTATTTTTCTCCAGCACCTCAAAAAAAGATTTAGCCATATTTTTGTTCGTTTGTGTGTAATCTGAAAATTTTATGTACATTTGCATATTTAATTATTCATTTCTAATCATTTATCAATGAAGATTTTTAACTGCATATGGATATTTACAGCCATGCTGCTTGCGAGCGGAAGCATCTCGTCGCATCCGGAAAATCCGAAAACGTCAATAGACGGTTCAGGTGGCGTTGTCGTCTTAAACAAGGCCGACTTTCTAAAGAAAGTATATAATTACGAAAAAAATCCGGGAGAATGGGTTTATGAAGGAGAACTTCCCTGTATAATCGACTTTTATGCCGATTGGTGCGGCCCGTGTAAAAGAGTGGCGCCGATATTAAAAGAACTCGCTGCCGAATATAAAGGAAAGGTCATCGTATATCAGATCAACGTAGATAAGGAACGGGAGTTAGCTCAACTTTTCGGCGTAAGCAGCATACCGATGTTCCTTTTTGTGCCTGCAAAAGACAAGCCCCAATCGACACTGGGAGCGATGCCGCGCAATTCGTTTGTAGAAATCATCGAAAACTTCTTACTTAAAGATTTAAAATAACAGCAGCGTCTCCGGCGGCCATGACGCCGATGCCGATCCCTTATACCGGCAGTGTGTGCGCCAACACGCCGTCGCGCGGAACGGCTGCTTTACTTGATGCCCTTAGCGGTAGACGTTACCGAGCGACAGTTTTATCCAGTCTTTTTTGCGGCTTTCCTTTTTCGCTTTGCTAAAGGCATTATCCCGCACCTGAGCGCCGGGGTGCCCTTTGGCCAGATCAGCCGAATGTGCGGCAATTTTATAACTGAGCAAATCAGTCTTCATACGTTCCACATCCGTTATGTCGACCTGCCTTTTAAGCCCGCCGATAAGCGAAGCGCCGTACCATGCCATTTGTGCGCCCCCGATAGCCGCGGCAATATGTTCATGCCCGACAGCCAGGTCCGACGTGACCATACCCGGCGAAAAGAATGGGACGCCTTTGCAGATATATTGATATTCCTTCATATAACATTCTATTTTATTCATCGGAATATGTCCCGGGCCTTCGGCCATCACCTGAACGTAATATTCCCATGCCGTCTCGACAAGCGCCCGCATTTCGGCAAGCTCGCTGAACTGAGCACGGTCATTCGCATCGTAGATGGACCCCGGGCGCAACCCGCTTCCCAGCGATATGACGGCGTCATACGTACATGCGATCTCGCATATATCCCGGAAATGCGTATTCAGGAAATTCTCTTCCCTGTGAATATCCATCCACCCGGCAAGAATCTCCCCTGCGCAGGAAACAATACCCGTAAGCCTGTGTGAAACCATCTTCAGATGTTTACGTTTCATAGCGGCATGTACGGAAATAAAATCAACTCCCTGTTCCAATTGTTCAATAAGGGCGCAACGATAAATATCCCACGACAAGTCTTCAATTTTACCTTCTGCTTTCGCCAGTGCATGATACAATGGGGGCGTACCGACAGGTACAGGAGAATTGCGGACCAGATACCTGAGCGACCGTGAAGAGGTCTCCTCATGAGATATATCCATGAGTGTGTCGACGCCGAAACAACAGTTAAGACGTATCTTTTCCATGTCGCTTCCGCTGAAATCCTTACCCAAACCTATATTGCTGTTTATTTTTACAAGAAAACGATTCCCTATAATCATCGGCTCAAGTTCCATATGGTTGATATTGGCCGGTATAACGGCGCGCCCGGCAGCAATTTCTTTTCGGACAAAATCCGGTGTGATATACGACTTCAGTCCGAGCGCTTCGATCTGTTGATTTTCACGTATTGCAACATATTCCATTTCCGGCGTTATCATGCGTTTCTTCGCATAATACATTTGTGTGACACATTTCCCCTCTTTAGCGCAAAAAGACGGTTTCTTTACGCTATCCATATTGCCCGACTTGAGCACGATGTCCCTGCGACGTGCATACCATGACTTGCGTATACGGGGAAGTCCCTTCAAAAAATCGGCTTCATACGCACTGTCTCCATAAGGACCTGACGTATCATAAACAACAACGGGGCTATTTTTCTTTACAATTTTACCGCTACCGGTTTCCATGACGGTATCGGAAAGACTTATCCTGCTCATTCCAACCCGTACGTTGTTTATTTCGCCTACAATATATATTTTCTTCATCGCCCATCTGATTTTTATTTTTTTACCCCAGCAAAAATAGTAAAAGTCAATATAATTACCTATTTTTGCGCCGTAAAAATAATGATTATATAATAAATTATGAAGTACAATACAAACTCTAAACGGTTAGCTCTTCCCGAATATGGCCGTAATATTCAGAATATGGTCGATTATTGCCTGACAATAGAAAACCGTGAAGAACGTAACCGTTGCGCAAATGCTATCATAAGCATTATGGGCAATTTGTTTCCACACTTGCGCGACGTCAATGACTTCAAGCACATACTGTGGGATCATCTGGCAATAATGTCAGATTTCAAACTTGACGTCGACTACCCGTACGAAGTTATAAAGAAAGAAAACCTGTATCAACGCCCGCCCGGCGTCCCGTACAGCGATACGGCAATTATCTACCGTCACTACGGACAAATGCTCGAACGCCTGATCGGCAAAGCCGCCGAGATGAACGACTGTGAAGAAAAAGAAGCTTTAATACTCCTCATTGCCAACCAGATGAAAAAATCATTCCTCTTATGGAACAAAGATTCTGTTGACAACCGGAAAATATTAAAGGACCTGGCCGAACTGTCCGAAATGCGAATCGTACGCAATGCGGAGACCTTTATACTCACCGAAGCGACAGAACTGATTGACACGCCTCAACGGAACGTTAACAACAACAATAACAACAAAAAGAACAAGAAAAACCATTCGCGCAAAGGATAATGAGTTCATTCACCATTGAAGGTAACAGCAGATTGAGCGGAGATATCTACCCGCAAGGCGCAAAAAACGAAGCGTTGCAAGTTATTTGTGCGGTTTTGCTTACGCCGGAAAAAGTTGAGATTCATAACATACCGGATATACTCGACATTCGCAACCTGATTCTATTGCTTGGCAAGCTGGGCGTTAAAACCGAACGACTGTCGGATAATGCATACTCGTTCCGGGCGGACGACATCAATATCGATTATATTTATTCGGAAGAATACGCATGTACGGCGGCGTCGCTGAGAGGCTCGGTGCTGATGCTTGGCCCGTTGCTCGGACGTTTCGGCAAAGCCGTGCTTCCGCAAATCGGAGGCGACAAAATCGGACGCCGCAGGCTCGATACGCATTTGATTGGATTCCGGATATTGGGAGCGACAATCAAGGCTGGCGCTCAACATCATATGAGCGAAATAACCGCGTCAAAACTGAAAGGTAAATATATCCTGCTGGATGAGGCATCCGTCACCGGGACTGCCAATATCATTATGGCGGCAGTACTTGCCGAAGGCGTCACAACAATTTATAATGCCGCTTGCGAACCGTATATCCAGCAATTATCGGAAATGCTGTGCAATATGGGGGCAAAAATACATGGTATCGGTTCCAACCTGCTTACAATCGAAGGTGTAAATGCCTTACACGGTACAAAACATACGATACTACCCGACATGATAGAAGTAGGCAGCTTCATCGGCATGGCCGCCATGACCGGTTCCGAACTCACAATTAAGAATACGGTTTACGACAAACTCGGTATCATACCGGAATCGTTCCGGCGCCTCGGCATCCACCTCGAAAGGAAAGGAGATGATATTCATATACCGGCACAAGACACATACCGGATAGAAACATTTATGGACGGCTCTATCATGACGATAGCCGATGCGCCGTGGCCGGGACTGACTCCCGACCTGCTGAGCGTGATGCTTGTCGTTGCCACACAGGCCGAAGGCAGCGTGCTGATACACCAGAAAATGTTCGAAAGCCGGTTGTTTTTTGTAGATAAACTTATTGATATGGGCGCCCGGATCATATTATGCGACCCGCACAGGGCAACCGTCATCGGACAGGGCAACCGTCAGAAATTAAGATGTGCAAAAATGGCATCTCCCGATATTCGTGCAGGAATAGCATTGCTTATAGCCGCTATGAGCGCCGACGGGACAAGCCGTATCGACAATATAGAACAGATAGACCGGGGATACCAGCAAATAGACGAACGCCTGAATAAACTCGGAGCACGCATTTCAAGGGAAAATGCATTATGATAAAAAAAGAAGAACTGATTAAAATCGGACTGTTTACCAAACCGCACGGTATAAAAGGAGAATTATCGCTTTCGACAGGTTATGACTTGGCTGATATTTCCTGCGACGACCCTTTTCTCATTTGCGATATGGACGGCATACCTGTACCTTTTTTCATCGATTCGATAAGGCAAAAAAACTATTCAACGACACTCGTCGGATTTGCCGGTATAGACTCCGGAGACAAGGCGAAACTTTTTATCGGTAAACCGGCTTATATCCCGGCTGGTATGTTACCGCTTTCCGACGAAGACGCCCCATGCCTCCACGGATGGAATTTTATTGCGGGATATACGGCGTCGGATGAAAAGTCCGGCAAAATCGGACAGGTAACGGATATTGACGATAATACGCTCAATATCCTGCTGAAAGTCGATCATAACGAAAAGGAATTACTTATTCCGGCAGCACTGGTAACGGCTGTCGACCGGGAACGGAAAATGATAGAAGTTTCACTGCCGGAAGGATTTTGGGAATTATGATATATTATTTATGGAACTCTATGAAACGTAAACACTCAAACAAATCATTCTGGAACCGTATACGATTCAAGTATAAGTTCATGTTTATCAACGAATCTACGTTGGATGAGGTCTGGTCTTTCCGTTTATCCCGGCTATCGGCATTTATCTACATCTGTATCTTTGCATTTATCCTGATAACGCTTACGTCCGTAATCATAATACTTACGCCAATACGCAACTACCTGCCCGGATATCTGCCTGTTGAGGTACGTAAAGACATTCTCATGAATGCATTGAGGGCGGACTCTTTAGAAGAAAAAATAACAATCCAGTCCGGTTACATTAAAAATATATCCGATATCTTATCGGGAAATATACCGACCGACATGATCCCGTACAACGACACGATGTCGTTCGTGACCTCAAACTACGACATCCCGCGTAGCGACAGAGAATCGGCATACATACAAAAATTTGAGGAAGAGGAAAAATACAATCTCACCGCATTGAATCCCAACCCTCCGCTTATGGATATCTTTTTCTACCGGCCTCTGAACGGCATTATATCCTCGACATTCAATGAAGATAAGGGACATTTCGGGGTAGACTTGACGTCCGCTCCCAAGGAAAATGTGATCGCAACGCTTGACGGAACGGTTATCTATGCAGGATTTGACTTGAAATACGGAAATGTTATCTCTTTGCAGCATAAAAGTGATTTTATATCCATCTATAAACATAATGATATACTCTTAAAAGAAGTCGGAGACCGCGTGATCGCCGGCGAAGCAATCGGTATCGTCGGAAATACCGGCGAGCTGTCGACAGGTCCGCACCTGCATTTCGAGTTATGGCACAATGGCGCTCCCGTCAATCCGGAAGAATATATCGCTTTTTAACTGAAGATATCCACCACACCTATTGAAACGATAAAAATGGCAAGACAATTAGCAATATTAGGTTCTACGGGTTCTATCGGCACACAGGCGTTAGAAGTGGTCGACGCACACAAGGATTTATTCGAAATATATGCGTTAACGGCCAACAACAATGCCGAACTGTTGATAAAGCAGGCTCACAAATATATGCCTGATACGGTAGTCATTGCCAATGAGAAAAACTATCCCGAAGTAAGGGAGGCGCTCGAAGACTTGCCGATAAAAGTATGGGCGGGAGCCGACGCTATCGCGCAAGTCGTCACAGCAAACCCTATTGACATGGTATTGACGGCTATGGTCGGATATTCCGGACTTCGCCCGACGGTCGAAGCCGTCAAAGCGAACAAAGCCATAGCACTTGCCAACAAAGAGACGCTGGTCGTAGCCGGCGAACTGATAACCGGTCTGGCAAAAGAACGGCAGACGCCCATCATACCGGTCGACTCCGAACATTCGGCCATTTTCCAGTGTCTCAACGGCGAACGGCATAATCCTGTCGAAAAGATACTTCTTACGGCTTCGGGCGGCCCATTCTTCCACCGGACGAAAGAAGAACTTGCCGTAGCGACAAAAGAAGAGGCGCTCCGGCATCCGAACTGGAACATGGGCGCTAAAGTGACGATCGATTCGGCATCGCTGATGAACAAAGGATTCGAAATGATAGAAGCCAAATGGCTTTTCGATCTCGCACCGGAACAGATCGAAATCGTCGTTCATCCGCAATCGGTCATCCATTCCATGGTTCAGTTTGAAGACGGCGCAATCATGGCACAGTTAGGTATTCCCGACATGAAACTCCCCCTGTCGTATGCCTTTTCATACCCCAAACGCCTGAAAAGTCCGTCCGGGCGACTTGACCTCGTTGCCTGCCGGTCGCTTACGTTCGAACGACCCGACATGGACAAATTCCGTAATCCTGCATTCGCATTCGAAGCCATACGCAAAGGAGGAAACATGCCGTGCATACTGAACGCGGCAAACGAAATCGCCGTGTCTGCTTTTCTCAACGGCAAAACGGGTTTCCTCCGGATGAGCGATATCATCGAACAAACGATGGGAAAAGCATCTTTCATCGCAAATCCCGTTTATGAAGACTATGTCCGTACCGACACGGAAGCACGTCGCATAGCGGAAGAATTGATAATAAAAAATAAATCTACAAATTAATCATATGGAAACATTTTTGATAAAGGCCGTACAACTTATTCTAAGTCTCTCATTATTAGTGCTCATTCATGAATTTGGGCATTTCATTTTCGCCCGCCTGTTTAAGGTACGTGTCGAAAAATTTTACCTGTTCTTCGACCCCTGGTTTTCACTGTTCAAATTCAAGCCGAAAAACAGCGATACGGAATATGGCATAGGCTGGCTACCGCTTGGCGGATACTGTAAGATATCCGGCATGATCGACGAGACGATGGACAGGGAACAAATGGCGCAACCGCCCAAATCTTATGAATTTCGCTCCAAATCTGCAGGACAGCGGCTGCTCATCATGACTGCCGGCGTCATATTCAACTTTCTGCTCGCTCTGTTCGTCTATTCAATGGTACTGTTGTACTGGGGCGACACGTACATCCCCCTGAAAAACGTGACATACGGTATGGAATATAGCAGTACGTTCAAAAATATCGGTTTTAAGGACGGCGACATACTGTTAAAAGCCGATACAACGACGCTTGAGCGTTTCAACGAAGACTGTCTGCGTAACGTAGTAAACGCACGCACGGTAACCGTTCTCAGGGACGGACGGGAAGTCACCGTCGACATCCCCGAAGATATGATGCAACGGATTCTCCGGGATAAGGAAGGCTTCGCCTATTATCGTATCCCAATGATTATCGCCGAAGTGCAAAGAGAATCAGCGATCGAAGCAGGATTGGAAAAAGGCGACCGTGTAACGGGTGTCAACGGTGTAAGCGCCGTTGCGGCATCGGATATCATAAATGAATTATATGCCGACCGCGAAAAAACCGTACGTATCGACATCCTGCGCAACGGCCGTCCGCTGTCGGTCGATGCTCCGGTCGACTCGCTCGGCCACCTCGGCGTCAGCATCTACAACGACCCTGCGTCAATCTACGAGACGGTGACGGCAAGATACAATTTCTTCAGTTCATTCCCCGCAGGAATAAAATTAGGCTTCAAAACGCTCAAAGGATATGTAAACGACATGAAATATGTATTCACAAAGGAAGGTGCGAAAAGTGTGGGCGGATTCGGCGCTATCGGAAATCTTTTCCCTGCCTCGTGGAACTGGCGTATCTTCTGGGAACGTACGGCATTTCTGTCAATCATACTGGCATTCATGAACATCCTTCCTATCCCCGCACTTGATGGCGGGCACGTGATGTTCCTGCTCTACGAAGTGATTACAAGACGCAAACCGGGTGATAAATTCCTCGAATATGCCCAAATCACAGGTATGATTATATTATTTTCTTTGTTTATATTTGCAAACGGAAATGATATACTGAAAGTTTTCTTCCGCTAAACAATTAAAAAGGAACAAATATGATAAAAGCGCTGCATCAATTAGGAGAATATCTGCTTCTTATGAAGAAGGCTATTGCCATACCTACGCGGTGGAGCATGTTTCTCAAACAGTTAGTAAAAGAGATATATAAACTCGGCGTAGATTCCATCTGGATTGTCGTTATCATCTCCATATTTATAGGAACCGTAATAGCCATTCAGATATCGCTTAATATAAGTTCACCGCTGATTCCCAAGTTCACGATAGGTTTTACGACACGCGAGATCATCCTGCTGGAATTTTCGTCGTCCATCATGTGCCTCATCCTTGCGGGAAAAGTAGGCAGTAACATTGCATCCGAGATCGGCACGATGCGCGTCACCGAACAGATCGACGCAATGGAAATGATGGGCGTCAATTCCGCAAATTTCCTTATCATGCCTAAAATTGCCGGATTGATGCTGTTTATCCCCGTATTAGTCATATTCAGCATGACAACAGGAATCGCCGGCGGTTTAGCGGCAAGTTACACGGGAGGAGGTATGACGCCGTCCTCTTTTGAATTCGGACTTCAGTACTATTTCAATTCGTTCTATATCTCGTATTCGATCATAAAGTCCATCGTTTATGCGTTCATTATATCATCTATTTCGTCTTTTTTCGGATATACGGTAAAAGGCGGCTCTCTAATGGTCGGTAAAGCGAGTACAAATTCGGTGGTGATGAGCAGCATAATGATATTATTGGCCGATGTCCTGTTAACACATATAATGCTGACCTGATATGATTGAAATAAAACATCTGATCAAATCGTTCGACGGTAGAACCATAATCAATGATATAAGCACGGTTTTCGAAACCGGGAAAACCAATCTTATCATCGGGCGGAGCGGTTCCGGAAAAACGATTTTACTGAAAAATGTGATCGGCTTGATGAAGCCCGATTCCGGAGATATCATATATGACGGCCGCAATCTCCTGAATATGAATAAACGCGAGATACTGATCCTGCGACGCGAAATGGGCTTGTTGTTTCAGGGATCTGCCATGTTCGACAGTATGACGGTGCTGGAAAATGTGATGTTCCCTTTGGATATGTTCTCGGAAGATTCCGTACGGGAAAGACGAAAACGTGCTGTCTTATGCCTGGAAAGGGTTGATCTGTCCGGAACATACGACTTGTACCCTTCGGAAATAAGCGGAGGTATGATGAAGCGGGCTGCGATCGCACGCGCCATCGCGCTACAACCCAAATACCTGTTCTGCGACGAACCTAATTCGGGACTGGATCCTAAAACAGCCCTTATCATCGACCACCTGATTCACAGCATTACGAAAGAATACGGCATGACAACCGTCATCAATACGCACGACATGAACTCTGTGATGAACATCGGTGAAAATATCGTCTTTATAAAAGACGGAATATGCCTGTGGAACGGCACTAAAGAACAGGTTATAAGTTCACGGAACAAAGCTTTGGAGGATTTTATTTTTGCATCGGACCTCCTTCGTAAAGCTAAAGAGATGGAAAAAGATATACAACAAAAAGACGAAAATGATGGAAAATGTAATACGAAGTAAGTTATAAAATAACTGGGGGAGTTTAATTATATACCAGATAAAGAAATTAAATTAGAACAATAACTAATTGATTATAAAATGATTAATGAAGACGGTCGAGAATATTTGTATAGATTTGCATAGATATAATATTAGTTTTGTAGATATACGGTAATTATATTCATATAGATTCGTATAGTAGATAACTATTTTACTAAATCTATCTTTGCACAATATTATGATTCTTTTAAAGAAAAATTCATTTTATTTTTAATTTATTGCTGTGAAATTATTGCTGTGAAATGTAGAACAAAAAGAGAGAGAACATAAAAATAATATGAAAATGAAACGTATAGTATCTTTGTTGATGTGTTGTTTGACACTATGTTTTTGTGCAATATTATGCACGAGATGTACAAATGAACGCATTAATCCTAATCCCGAACCTCCTTCGGTACTGAAGAACGGGCAAGTATCTTTAAAAATACTGGTACCGAGAGGAAGTATATCTACTTATGCGAATACAGACGCCTCCGCAGATGAAAATCATATTGATACATTATATGTAGATTTATATCAAGACGGAACGCTGATAAAAGAAAGCAAGTTCAGCAGTAGCGAGTTGACCATAGGGACGAATACAAACGATTCGATTGTTATGATCGATTATGAAGTGGATAATATTACTACGGGAAAGCTTTTTGCAAAAGTCTATGCAAACCGCAAAAACGTAAAAATTATATCCGATGAAATTCCCATTCCCGCAGGGACGGCAGCCACTTCGCTTTTTATGAGCGGTCAGGATTCAGTCCGGTCCAACGGGACGTCATATGAGGGTACGATTCACCTTGTGCGCGATGTAGCAAAAATCCGTGTGAACATATCAAAACACAGTCTCATCCTTCCCTCAGATCTGGAAATAGATTATGCCAACGTTAAAATACAGGCCTTGACTGTGCCCAACCAGACATCGTTATTTCAGCTAATGGATGCCGCAAAATCACAAAGCGGATTCGTATATATCAATTATACGGAACGCGGTCCGTCACCGCTCTCACCGCTCCGCCGGTCTCCTACATCATTTAATCCTACGGCAGGAGGACAGATAGATTCTTTTTATGTGAATGAGAATCACTTGTCGGCATACGATGTGCCGAGCGATGAGACGACATCGACAAACATAACAAAGGTAAAAGTGACGATCCCTACATATTCTCCTACCGAGGGAGCAAAAGTAGCTTATTATACTTACGCTTTATATACCACGGCAGGAGGTTATACCTTATTAAGAAACTATATTTATACATTAGATATAAAGGTACGCGGGCAAAGCCTCGAACCGGTAATAACCGTAAATATGCAGCCATGGGGCGATATAACTATGGACGGGAGCATCTACGGTACTTACCTGACGACACCTTCGGAAATAAAATTCGATTCCAATGGAGAAGCGGTCATCGACTTCTGTACGGATGCGCAAGCCTTATATTTTAATTTTAAAGATTTCGAGACAAACACCGGTATTGAGATTGGTTTTGATGGTATAGAGACCGAAGGTGTTGAATATGGCGTTGACGAATTGATGCCCGACGGCTTCAAAGACGGACATATCCTGTTAGACCGACAGCATTGCGGAAGTTTCAAATTCAGGTTAGACCTTGGTGAGGCGTTATTTTCGAAATTCCCGGAGTTTAATGTCAGCGGCAAGATATGTGTGAAAGCCGGAAATATTGTGAAATGCCTGATGTTACCTGCCCAACGCATATATGATGCTCACTTTATTGTCGGAGACAGTATTTTCAGGTGGGTTGGTGAAAATTATACGTATGCAAGCGTTCATGAAGACGCGGAAAATAATATACGTCCCGAATGGCTGAATATATCAACGGCACGGAGTTATAATCAGACAGAGATGCGAACATCATATGAAGGTTCGGCCACAACTTTGTATTTACACCTGGATGAAAATCTGACGGGTTATTCACGAACGGGGAGCGTCGCCGTGACAACAAGCAGCGGCGTAGAAAAGAAACTTAACATAACACAGTTGCCTGCTATACCGGTAGGCAGATTCGGCTACGCAAATATGAGTTCTGCGGACGACAGCATCTATACCGCCATGCTATATACGGAACAACGATACGAGTTCACCACAATGCTCCCATACATAAGTTCGGAAAACAGTCAAATCATGCCGGGTAATGCAATATATAACGGACGTATGACAGCGATTACTACTCCATCCGTATTTGATTGGTCAAACTATAATAATAATTTCAACTACCGGAGTACTGTGTATCAGGCGATCAATTATTGTGCATACAAAAACAGAATCACCAGCACCTCCGTTAAGGACGACCTGAAGTGGTATTTACCTGCACAGGCTCAGTTAATGGGTTTATGGTTATCCTACAATTCTTATAAAGACATTGCCACGTCAAACTTTATATACGCCAACAACCCTGCCGATATATTCTGGAGTTCTACGAGCAATAATCATTATACCAGGGAAGCCCAGTTAATAAACTTCAAATTCGGCAATGTCGGTCACCACTATAGAACCGATAAATACTGGGTTCGCTGCGTACGCGACGGCGCGACGACCAACAGCATGATATTAACGTCAAAAAGCTATCCCGTCATAGATTTCGGGATTGGAGGAATGCCGGCAGCAAGTTTGACGACAACGAGCAAAGTCAATGTCGGAGGCACTGAAAATTCCACCACTAATCAGACATTATATAAAACGCTTCGTGTAGCGATTGGAGATATTCCTTCGTCGGGAGCATGGAATCTAAGCGCATGTGCTTCATATACCGAAGGTAGTATCGGCGGCTGGAGACTCCCGACACAACGAGAGCTTCAGGCTATTTGGATATTACAGTATGAAATAAAAAAGAATTTTACAGGATTCGATTTATTCAAAGGGGATTACTATTGGAGCGCAACGGAAGCTTCGGAAGGAGGCGGAACACATGCCTGGACTATATACGGAAGCGGAAGCAGGACAGAACCGGGATCATCGGGTAATGCTCCGATTCAACATAAATCTCAACAACTCAGAATAAGATGCGTTAAAGAAGAGTTATAAAAGAGTTTCATTATTCATTATTACAATATTATTATCGGATAACCCGATAAACAGAAAGCAGCTATCGCGAGATACCTGCTTTCTTTGTTTTTTACATATCGTGGGGGCAGGGATTCCACACCCGCCCTTCGCGTGCGTCACAACATTTGTTACAGTCCGAACGCTTCTTTTATCTTACCGACATAGTCTAACTTTTCCCATGTGAACAATTCAACTTCATACGTCACCGTGTCCTGATAGCGCGACGGGAAAATTTTCGTTACGAACTTCGGCGTACGTCCCATATGCCCGAAAGAAGCCGTCTCAAGGTATATCGGATTTCGCAACTTCATCCGTTCTTCAATAGCTTTGGGACGCATATCAAACAATTCTGCGATCTTTTCCGCTATCTCTCCGTCGGTCAGGTTCACGTTGGAACGACCGTACGTATTGACAAAAATATTCATAGGTTTGGCAACGCCAATCGCATAGGATACCTGTACAAGCACCTCGTCGGCCACGCCTGCCGCGACAAGATTCTTGGCTATATGACGCGAAGCATAAGCGGCCGAACGGTCGACTTTCGAGGGGTCTTTCCCCGAAAAAGCGCCGCCGCCGTGTGCTCCTTTGCCTCCGTAAGTATCCACGATAATCTTGCGTCCCGTCAGTCCCGTATCTCCGTGCGGCCCGCCGATGACGAACTTGCCGGTAGGATTGACGTAATAAGTGATACGATCGTCGAACAGAGCCTGCACTTTCGCGGGATACTGTGCTTTCACGCGCGGGATCAGTACCGTCTTCACATCTTCGGCGATCGCCAGCTGCATCTGCCTGTCCGCATCTTCCTGCGAAAGTCCGTTCGCGGCCGTCACAAATTCGTCGTGCTGCGCAGATATTACAATCGTATCTATGCGCAACGGCGTCCCATCGTCGTCATACTCAATCGTAACCTGGCTCTTTGCATCAGGACGCAGATACGACATCAGTTCCGTCCCGTCCCTGCGTATAGCGGAAAGTTCCTTAAGCAGGCTATGCGCAAGGTCAAGCGCCAAGGGCATAAAATTCTCCGTCTCATTCGTTGCATAACCGAACATCATCCCCTGGTCGCCGGCTCCCTGATCATACGGGTCTTGTCGCTCGACGCCACGGTTTATATCCGGACTTTGCTCATGAATAGCGGATAGTATGCCGCACGATTTTGCTTCGAACTGATATTCGCTCTTTGTATAACCGATTTTCTCAATCACACGACGCACAACATCATGCACATCCACATATGCATTTGATTTAACTTCGCCGGCAACAACTACCTGACCGGTAGTAACCAGTGTTTCACACGCAACTTTCGACTGTCTGTCATGCGCCAGGAACTCATCCAGTAACGCATCCGATATCTGATCGGCAACTTTGTCGGGGTGTCCTTCCGACACCGATTCTGATGTAAATAGATAACTCATTACTTCACTCATTTATTAAGTTAAACATAAATAATGAATTAAACGTCGGGAATATTTATACCGGAACGGCAAGAAAAAGAGAATCAATTCTTTTTAGCATTTTTTCCTGTGGTTGCAAGCAGTACAAATCTGTCCACGTCAATTCGGCTGCAAAGTTATAAAAAAAATAGAATAAACCTATTTGATTTCCACTTTTTCTACTTTTTCGTTCACTTCAAATTCATTCTTATCCGTATCATAAAATTTATATTCCAGAAAGCCGAGACTCTGATCCGGGATTATTTTAAGGTTTCGGCTATATTTCCATTTCCAACGTTTCAATATCGAAAGGAGACCTTTTGTAATATAAGCATACACATACGGATGTATATGGAGAATAAAATTTTTCACATTCAACTTATTCGTCAGGGTATCAAGTTTTTCTTCCAGCGTATCGGTAAACAGGATCGACGGACGCGCATGACCGGAGCCAAAGCAGGTCGGACAAGTTTCCGAGGTATCAATATCCAGCACCGGTCGCACCCGTTGACGAGTGATCTGCATCAGTCCGAACTTGCTCAACGGCAATATATTATGTCGAGCACGGTCGCGCGACATCGCCACATTCATATGTTCAAACAGTTTCTGACGGTTTGCAGCATCCGTCATATCGATAAAATCAACGACGATAATGCCGCCCATATCACGTAAGCGGAACTGTCGTGCAAGCTCGTCGGCAGCTGCAATATTCACGTTAAAAGATGCCTCTTCCGGTTCATTTCCGTTTTTATTGGAGCGATTACCGCTATTCACATCAACGACATGCATGGCCTCGGTATGTTCGATGATAAGATATGCCCCATATTTAAACGTAACCGTACGTGCAAGCGACGATTTTATCTGTTTGGTAATAGCGAAATGGTCGAAAACAGGCAATTCGTCCGTATAAAGTTTGACGATATCCTTCTGTTCCGGCGCTATTAACGATACATAATCAAGCACATTCTTGTACACATCTTCATTATTAATATAAATATGTACGAAAGTAGGATTCAAAACATCCCTCAGGAGGGCGACCATTCTCGACGTTTCTTCATAAAAGAGCGCCGGCGGCTTCAATTTGTGCAGTTTAAGGAGATTGTCGTCGAAACGTTTCTGCAGGGTTTTAAGTTCGTGGTCGAGTTCGGCAACACGCTTTCCTTCGGCCGATGTCCTGACGATGACGCCGAAATTCCTGGTCTTAACGCTCTGTATCAGCTGCCGCAACCGTGCGCGTTCTTCATTCGATTTAATTTTAGTCGAAACGGAAACTTTATCGGAAAAAGGAATAAGGACAAGATAACGCCCCGCAAAAGACAACTCGGCCGTTAAGCGGGGGCCTTTCGTCGAAATAGGTTCTTTTGCTATCTGGACCAGCACTTCTTCGCCGGCAGAAAGCACATCGGCAATCTTGCCGTCTTTCTGCATCTCCGGCAAAAGCGACACTTTTGAGACAATAGTATTCTTCCTGTCGCCGGAAAATATTCTCTTCAGGAATTTCTGTTGCGTATTAAAATTAGAGCCGAGATCCTGATAGTGAAGGAAGCCTTCCTTTTTGTATCCGACATCGATAAACGCAGCATTAAGGCCGGGAAGTATTTTTTTCACCTTCCCGAAATAAATATCGCCGACAGCATACGACTCGTTACGTGTTTCCCGCTGAAACTCGACAAGCACCTTGTCTTCCGTCACTGCGATTGAGACCTCCTTAGATGTTACATCTACAATTATTTCACTTACCACATCCGATTTTTAAATAAATAAACAAAAGAACAAACTTAAATACCTGCCATTTCTATTAAGCTTGTTCTTTCCAGACTCTTCTTTCCAGACTTATTTCTTTTTATGTCTGTTTTTCTTCAGTCTTTTCTTACGCTTATGCGTAGCCATCTTGTGTCTTTTTCTTTTCTTACCGCTTGGCATAACTCTCTATATTTTTAAAATGTTCCTTATTGTTCCTTATTTTCTCTTCCTGGATTTTTTCCTTCCCTGAGCCGTATCAGGAAGCGCCTTCTTCGACCTTTTCCTTCCGTAGGGTTCTACATCAGGAAGCGCCCTTGCCGGCTTTTTCCCTTCGTATGCTACCACATCCAGAAAGATTTTTGCCGGTTTGAATACCGGGACATTGTGTTCCGGAATCGTAATGGTTGTATTCTTCGAAATATTACGAGCTTTTTTCTCTGCTCTCTTCTTAACGATGAAACTTCCAAATCCTCTTAAATAAACATTTTCTCCTTCATCTAACGATCTTTTGATGATGTCCATAAAAGAAGCTACAATATGTAAAACTTCCGTTTTTTCAATGCCCGAGCTCTTCGATATCAGGCTAATCAGTTCTGCTTTAGTCATGTTAAATATTTTATTAAATGAATATATTACGTTCCAATTTTTCGGACTGCAAATATAATACTTTTATATTACAGACAAAAAAAATCCGCCTTTTTTCCACAGATTTTTTTTCCTGCGCAGATTTATCATTTGCATTTATCCCAAATAAAGACCTTATCAGGAATGAGCATAACAAATTACACCATCCGGATTTACCGGCAAAAGAGGCAAAAAAGGAAAAAAAGATTGCCTGTTTTGAATAATCAAAAAAATGCCGTACATTTGTCCTTATTATTCATCATCATTTTAATATTAACATTATGTCATTAAACAAAGTTATTTTAATAGGCAACGTCGGCAAAGACCCTGACGTCCGCTATTTCGACAGCGGCAATGCGACAGCGAATTTCCCGCTGGCCACGTCGGAACGCAGCTATAAACTTGCAAACGGGACGGAAATCCCCGAACGTACCGAGTGGCACAATATCGTTGCAACCCGCGACCGTGCACAATTTGCCGAAAAATACGTAAAGAAAGGCTCTCTTTTGTATGTCGAAGGTAAAATCCGCACACGCAATTACGACGATAAAGACGGCAATAAACGTTATATAACGGAAATATATGTCGATCGAATTGAGTTTTATTCAACAGGAAGCGGTAACCGTCGCGACGAACAGCAAGAAAGCAGCAACATAGCCGGTAAGGCAGCCGTAAACAATAACGTCGAAGGCGCAGAAATTCCACCCGCAACAGACGCGGCAGACGATTTACCATTTTAATATTACACTTTGGAATCAGACGATTATTTCCCGGAGATGCTGTTGCAAACGGCTTTTTTTGATCTCATAACCGATTTTGCAACAGTTTTTGGCATTGCCTTATTTCTACTGTCATTCGTAACTTTTTTGTCTGCTGCCGAAAATGCGATAACTTCTTTGTCGCAAGAAGATATGAGCAAACCGGAAGAAAGCGTTTCGGCGAAGGACAAACTCATCGGATACCTGTCCGGTCACTTGCGGCAAATGAAAGTTTCCTGCCGTATCGTACGGTCGTTTATTCTTATTGCCGTAACTACCTTATGCGCTTACGGGATGAATATATCCGGCATTGGAACGCCAATGCCGGCATATTTGATAACATTCGCATGTAGCCTCGCGCTATGGATGCTTTTCTGCGGTATCCTCCCCAAATTACTGTCTTACCACAGGTTAGGTATAGCCCGTACAATGGCGCCGCTGCTGAAGTCCGTCATGAAAATCTGCTCACCGTTTGTACGTTTGACATCCATGCCGGCAGAAAAAGCGGATAGCGACCATTCAAAAAAAACTCAGATACCGCTTGCCGACGAAGCGCCTAACAACATGTATGAAGAAAAGGAAATGCTTGAAGACATCATACATTTCTATAACAAAAAGGCAAATGAGATAATGACACCGCGCACGGATATCGTAGCGATAAATATCAATAGCGACCTGAATGAGGTAATCCATATTCTCATAGAGTCCGGCTATTCCCGGATTCCCGTATACGAGAAAGATGAAGACGATATAAAGGGCGTTCTTTATGTGAAAGACCTTATACCGGCATTTAACAGGCCGGATAAGTTCGAGTGGCAGCCGCTAATGCGCAAACCGTACTTCGTCCCCGAGACGAAAAAGATTGACGACCTTTTAGACGAATTGCGCACGCACAAGACACATATCGCTATAGTGGTCGACGAATTCGGATGCACGTCGGGTCTCGTCACAATGGAAGATATCGTAGAAGAAATCGTCGGCGATATATCGGACGAATATGACGAAGACGAACATTCGTTCATGTCACTGCCCGACGGCAGCTATATTTTTGAAGGAAAGACACAGCTAAATGACTTCTTCCGCGAAACGGGCGTCCCGCCGTCGGACTTCATCGAACATACCGAAGAAGCAGAAACACTCACCGGCCTTATGCTTGCGATAAAAGGGATATTGCCCTGCAGACGCGAAGTGATCGATTACAAAAGCTACCGTTTCCGCATACTCGAAGCCGACGAACGCCGCGTATTGAAAATAAAATTCAGTATAATTTCCCAGAATGAAGAAGGTTAACAGTGCCGTATCCTATCCCGTTGCAGTCGTAATCCCAAAGACGACAAAGCGAATCATTATTTTTTCTTTTCTTTTTGCATGTATATCGCTGTCGTGTAAAAAAAGTCATACGCCCAAGCCGAAAGGCTACCTCCGTATAGAAATCCCGGCAGCACAATATCTTGCTTTCGACACGGATAAATTGCCGTGCGGATTTAACATTTCGACGCAGACAACCGTCGAAATGCCATCGAAGGACAGTTCTTTAAACTGGCTCAATATTGACTATTACAGCCTCAAAGCAAAAATATACTGCAGTTACCGGCCCATAACGCCCCAGAGTCTCCATGTATGCGATGACGAATGTCGGCGGCTGATTGAACGCACCGTCAAAAACGCAGATGCAATAAATGAGAGGTTTTATGAAAACAGAGAGCGCCATATTTATGCCACCCTGTTTCTGATTGAAGGAGAAAGCGCATCGCCCATACAGTTTATGCTTACAGACAGCGTTTCCGGTTTTTTCCGCGGCGCACTGTATTACACATACGGTTCTAATGCCGATTCGCTCGCTCCCGTCACCGAATATATAAAAAAAGATATCATCGAACTCATTCAATCTTTTTACTGGAAAGAATAATGCCTCTGTTAAACATATACGAAACGCCCCGGATAGGAATATGGGAAATCACCGAGCCATGGCAGGAACTGTTTGACTCGCTTACCGATAAAGATGTATACTGTTCCGATGTAATGAAGATATCGTCCGATAAACGCAAGCAGGAATGGCTTGCCGTACGACTGCTGCTGCAACATCTTTCGGGAAGCGACATACATATCAAATACCGTGAGAATGGAGCGCCCTGCTTACCCGGAAGCACCTGCAACATAAGCCTTTCGCACACAAAAGGCTTTGCCGCAATCATATTAAGCGAAAACAAAAACCCCGGCATCGACATTGAATACCGCTCGGTTCGCGCATGGAAACTTTATAAAAAATACATGAACGAAAACGAAAGGAAGACGATTATACCGGCAAGCGATACCAGCGGCGACAGCATAGCAGCAACCGCCGCCGCGATGGGCACTGCCGGCGGCGCAACCGTTAACACAGCCATGGCGGGCACTGCCGTCAACACAGCTGTCAGCGTCGCCGACATCGCCACGATATGCTGGTGCGCCAAAGAAACGGCATTTAAAGCGTTGGGAGCAACAGGCGTTGACTTCTCCGAACATTTCTGCATAGAAAATTTCAACTTTTCGACAGAAGGATTTCTTTTCCTGAAGGAAAAATACACGGAACAATATCAGCGTCTCAAGATAAATTACCGGATAGCCGATGAATATATATTAACATGGAAGGAATAAAATCATGAAGAATGTGACATTAGGTAAAACAGGCATCACGGTAAATAAAAACGGATTCGGGGCATTGCCGATACAGCGTATTCCGGAAAACGAAGCCGTCTATTTATTGCATAAGGCTTATGCCGGCGGAATCAGGCTTTTTGATACGGCGAGGTTCTATACCGACAGCGAAGAGAAAATAGGCAAAGCATTCAAGGGAATACGCGATAAAGTGGTTATTACATCGAAAACGATGGCGCAGAATGTGTCCGGCTTCCGCAGCGATCTCGAGACAACCCTGCGAAACCTGAAAACGGATTACATCGACATCTATCAATTTCATAATCCCGGATTTTGTCCCATGCCGGATGACCGAAGCGGACTTTATGAGGCTATGACCGAAGCGGTAAGAAACGGATATGTGCGTCACATCGGTATCACGAATCATCGCCTGACGGTCGCTCATGAAGCCGTCGAGAGCGGCTTATACGAGACTTTGCAATTCCCGTTCTGCTATCTTTCCGGCGAAAAAGAACTCAGGTTAGTCGAAAAATGCGAAACAAACAACATGGGATTCATCGCCATGAAAGCTCTCTCCGGAGGATTAATTGCAAACTCCGCCGCCGCATATGCTTTTCTTGCACAATACGGGAACGTACTTCCGATATGGGGTATACAACGGATAGAAGAATTGGACGAATTTCTGGGATATATCGCCTCGCCGCCTTCGATGGACAGTCGCATAACGGAATTTATCGAACGGGAAAGAAAATCTCTGCAGGGAGATTTTTGCAGAGGGTGCGGATATTGCATGCCCTGTCCGGCAGATATTGAGATAAACAACTGTGCACGCATGTCGTTACTGTTGCGCCGTTCGCCGGCAGCGCTGCAATTGACGAAAGAAGTCCGGGGGAAAATGAAGAAAATAGACGACTGCATACATTGTAACCGTTGTAAAGAAAAATGCCCGTACGGACTTGACATCCCTGTGCTTCTGCAAAAAAACTATGAAGATTATAAAAATGTGCTGGAAGGCAAAACCTTAAATGAGTCAATGATGCAAAGAAAAAGCTGTGAATTACCAGGAAAGTGGGCAAAGTATGGGAACATGGAGAAAAGAGAAGCATAACAATGGCATAGTAGATGAGAGGAAGGGTAGGAAAACAAGTATCATTAAGAGATTAAACTGACATAAGATTTTAACACACCTGATCACCACCTCGGAGAGAAATGAAGCTGAGAGAACAAAACTGTGGTGAAGGCCCACCAGCAGAGTCACACAAAGCCACCAGAGGTCTTTTATGAGAGAATGTATCAGGAGTACAAGCATCAGAGCCTGGTGTGGGAAGTATACGTAATGTTCGCACAACACCTTGTCGCCATGATAGAACTTCTGTTGCCTCCCCG
>JAITBC010000269.1 GCA_031283785.1 Tannerella sp.
ATGCCGATAATTCCGCTGACAGATTTGACGGGATTCATCAAACACACATCCGAAAGCGTAATACCGCAGGGATGATTTCCCAGCAGAGAAAATATTTTTCGCTGTTCCGTAAGATGCCAGTTACAGTATCCCGGACTGAAACGGTGCGTGTGGCGCATATCCGGAACGGTTTCTTCGAGTTTCAATTCCATATAGTCGCTGAGTTTTTCCACTATTGCCGTTCCCATGACGTCGAGTATGTAGCGAGTCAGAATATCTTCCGTTTTTTTATATTCCCGAGCGATTTGTTCAAATTCGACGCCCGCGGTAGCTGCGAATACGGCAAAAGCGGACGACTTTTCCAGCAGACGGCTAATTGTCGGTCCGGTATTCAGTACGCAGTTACGGATATGGACGGCAGACGTCCCTTCTATCCATCCGTCTGAAATGAGATAAACGTAGCGAGGCTGCACTTTGCATTTGAGCGCAGCTAATAAGCGGTGAATTGTTTCTCGAACCTCGCAGTCCGGAAGAGATTCTCCGTATCCTATTTCACTGAGCACTTCGTCAGAAGATAATTCGATTTCGCTGTAGGCGACGCAATTGTCCATTACAAGCGTATTTACGAAGCGAGTAACTGTTTAGCCACAGACACGGCGGCGTTAGCATTGCTGCTGTATCCGTCGGCGCCGATTTCTTTGGCGAAAGCGGAATTGACGGGAGCGCCTCCGACCATTACTTTTACCTGATTTCGGATACCTGCCTTTTCAAGCGCGTCAATCACTTCTTTCATATAATTCATCGTAGTCGTAAGCAGCGCCGACAGACAGAGGATATTGGCTTTATACTCAACAATTGAGGCGACAAATTTTTCGGAAGAGATATCCGCTCCGAGATTAATCACGTCAAAACCGCTGCCTTCGAGCATGGAAGCAACAAGGTTTTTGCCAATATCATGCAAGTCGCCTTTTACGGTACCGATAATTATCGTTCCCATTTTGGGGACATTATGAGCGACAAGCAGAGGTTTCAGGAGTTCCAGAGCGCCTTTCATCGCACGAGCCGACATAAGCAGTTCGGGGACAAACGCCTTGCCGTTTTCGAAACGCGAGCCTATTTCGTCCATTGCCTTCGACATGTAATTGTCGATAACGGATTTTGCATCCATCTTTTGTTCTATAGCCATTTTGGTCATTTCGACCGCTAACGGCAGATTCCCTTTCAAAATAGCTTCGTATAGCTGAATATTTTCCATCTTAAAAATTTTTATCAATTTTATACTGTTTATAACTTGTTCATTTCATTTACGCAGACTGTTCAGCGCCTCAATCATGGCGATTACATTTTCTATCGGAACGTTGGCCTGTATGTTATGGACGGCATTGAAGACAAAGCCACCGTTTTTCCCGAAAATTTCACATTGCCGCCACACATGTTCCTTTATTTCTTCAGGAGTTCCGGAGGGCAGTATTTTTTGAGTATCTATCCCGCCTCCCCAGAAAGTTATCGAATCGCCGAACTCATCTTTCAGCCGTTGCGAATCCATGTCTTTGGCATTGATTTGCACCGGGTTCAGAATGTCAAACCCTGCATCTGTCATCGACGGTATCAGTGGAATAATCGAGCCGCAGCAGTGTTTGAAAATTTTCCACGAGGTATTTTTGTGAATCCAGTCGTTCATCCTTTTATAATGCGGCAGCCAAAGTTCGTTAAAAGTTTCGACGGAGCAAAATTGCGAAGTCTGTGTACCGAAATCCGTTCCGCAAGTAAACACCACGTCCACTTTGTCGCCGAGCCTGTCCCAAAGGCGACGGTAGTTTTCGACAGCAATATCGGTCTGTTTCTCAAAAATCCCGTGAATATAATCCTGCCGTAAGACAGTTGACATATACCATTCGGCAACCGAGCGTATACCTTTTGGCTGCTCCAGACCCATTCCGGGAACAAAAGCGATATCGCCCAAAGCCGTTCCTCCGAAAGCGGCAATGACGGCGGCTCCCGTTGATGAGGCTTTATCCGCTTCACGTTCGAAATGCGACAGGTCATCTTCCGTGATATAACCGTATTCTTCAAGATTATCGCTTACCGACAGGTTTGCGTCGTCTACTTCGCCGGCTCTTTCGACAGCATTCGCAAAAAAGCATCTTTCAGGCATAATTGCGCAGGGCGAAAAATCATGATTTCCTTTGGGATAGATATACACATCCCCATTTTTATCCGGCGTAAAATCAATCCCTTCCGCCGTCATAACAGCCTGTCCCCACGGCGTAATCTGTTCGTGCAACCGTGTTTCGTCAATCGCAAACATATTTAAACGTCCCCAAATGCCGACCACATCAACACCCATGATTTTACGCAGTTCCTCGTCTACTTCTCCCAGCATTTGGAAAGGTTCGATAATCCTGACCGGTCTATACTCCAATCCGTAATGCCGGCGTAAAGCCTCAACTATGCGACAATGAATCCCTGTAACGGATGTTGCTCCGAAATCAACAGGAATCCGCCCGCTATCTTTATGATTCAACGACTGTAATACTGTCTCTTTTGATGTCATAACCTGTTTTTTTAGAATATCTGTAACTCGTTTTTTTTTTGATGATTTCCTTTAAAAGAGCCGCAATTTTTGATGAAATTCCTTTATGAAAATCGGGGCAAATTTACAAAAAAATCTAATCCGAACAATTTTGTTATAAAAAGGATAATGTTTTTTTTGCAACCCGCTGATATAGCTCGGAGCCGTCGCACTAAAATTCGGTTCAACGAAAAATAATTTCATAAATGCCATTCTGTCGCAAAAAATGAGGACTTCCCGGCAGAAAAATATGAAATCCTGGCAAAAAGAGTGGAAATTTAAGCAAAAAGCTTGGATGTCCAAGCAAAAAGCCAGGACTTTTAAGCAAAAAGCTAAGATTTTTAAGCAAAAAGCTAAGATTTTTAAGCAAAAAGCCAGGAAATTTAAGAAAAAAGCCAGGATGTTCAAGCAAAAAGCCATGATGTCCGAGCAAAAAGCCAGGATTCACTTACAAAAAATGAGGATGGCGACCCAAAAAATGAGGATGTGGCTTTTAAAATGGAAACCGTCTTGCTTCGAATGAGAAAAGTTTTGATGCGTTTGCCCTGATACCGCGCTATATTTCGGCGCTAATTCGTTTACTTGACGCTTTGTTATTTTCCTGACGAATTGCCGCCCTGTTTCGGAATATGTCGGATTTTAATTTTTTTGCGTAAGTTTGCAGCCTTAAAAAAATGCTTTAATAAGATTATTTAATTGATACGATGGATATTATATTTGCAACACAAAACACTCACAAAATAAGCGAAGTTCAGTCTATTCTTGGAGACGGTTACACAATTGTCAGCCCCGAACAGCTTGGTTTTGACGGAGAAATTCCCGAAAATGAAACGACTCTCGAAGGAAATGCATTCCAGAAAGCCCGGTATATCCGCAATATGTTTAATTTACCCTGTTTTTCGGACGACACGGGCTTGGAAGTTACAGCCTTGCACGGAGCTCCCGGAGTGTATTCGGCAAGATATGCGGGAGAAGGAAAAAATTCGGAAGACAATATCGCCAAGCTGCTGAAAGAATTATCGGATAAAGATAATCGGGAAGCCC
>JAITBC010000273.1 GCA_031283785.1 Tannerella sp.
TAAATATTCCCATAGTATATATACCGGTTAAATTCGTTATTTATTTCTCCTGCTTTTCTTCCAATAAACCTGTTTCGACCGACGACGTAGCCGTCTCTTTTACATTACTTTTATAAAAACGGAAAATATCGTATTTATCAACAGGCCGCAAATCCTCGTGCCATACAAACTTTTTCAATGTCTTCTGCTCTTCGGTCAGATCCGGCAGTGGAATTACTTTTCCGACAGGAGAAGACTCGAATTTCAATTTTGCCAGTTTACCTGCTTCATCCATCCACATTGATAAATAGGAACTTTGTATATAAATTAAAATTTCAATCGTACCGTCTTCTTCCAACGGATAATAGATAGATTCCGCATTACCGTCGATATCGATGCGTGCCACATTCCTGCCGTTAAAATACGCTTTCAGATCATTACCTCCAAGCTGATTGAAACAGCCGGAATCTACATACTGAACGGAGAATGCGGATGCCGGAACATGAACATAATCAATCGCAGTATCAGCCATATAAATGATGATGGAATCGCCGGATAACTGCTGATTTTCGCTCCACAGGACAGGATCTCCGTACATGTACAGGACTGAATCTTTGGTGCTGAAATACATCGAATCACAAATACCCTGTATATCCGACCGGTAAAAACGCACGCCCCTGTATGCACGCAGATATCGCGACGTTGAGTCTACGGTAATAAGTTCGAGCGTATCGGCATGAAGAAATAAGGTATCGCCCTGCGAATATTCAAGGGCGCAAGCGCTATCGGTAACAAAAGCATATTCCGTTCTTTCTTCATAATATCCAAAATGGCCGGTCAACGTCATGCTTTGTACCGTATCGTAAAGGATAATATTCCCGAATGCCGTCCCTGTGCCGTTAGTCCTGTCGTAAAGAAGCGAATCGCCGGTCAGTATTTTTTCGCCCGATAAAACGGTCGAACGGTCAAGCAGCAAAGAGGTGTTATCTTGCGTATTATACCATCCACGGTCGGAATAAACCGTCCCGCTGTCGGATTCTATTATGGAAGGACCCAGTATAACGGCAATTTTTGTCTCGGTACTATATTCCAATGTGTCGGAATATAATATGAAATTCGGGTTCGTCAAGCGAACACTGTCATTGAAAACGGCAATTTTTGTTCCGGGAGAATATTGACCATAAAGCGAAACCAGTTCATTTTCCGCATCCACGACACGTCCGCCGTCAAAATAATAGCACATATTTGCGATACGGTTATAATCGAGGCTGTCGGTATACAACGTCACCTCCGTACTATCCTGCTGTACATTTACCATTCGCACATTACGACGCATCTGCGCCAGTTCGATATTCCCGTCATAAAACAGGTAATCGCCATAAACAAACAATGTATCGCCCTGTTCCAGGCGGACGCGTCCGAAGGCTTCGAGCGAACGGTCGCGTTCATAAAAATAAGCGCTATCGCAATACATAAACGAGCTGTCGTGCCGAAAGACGACATTCCCGTTTAACAACTTACGCTGATCGTTGATATTTTTGTTGAAATATTGCACATCGGCGTTCTCCAGATAAACCTTCGTCTTCGTGACAGTATCCGCAGTATTTTCTTGTGCACAGGCAAAAGAAGAAACGATGCCCGACAAGAACGTCATTATCATATACGTCCTCAAATACTTCATTCCTTAATCCATCCGGGATATTTGAAATCACAGTCGCGCCAACCGTCGGCAATGCGTATAAACATCGTTTTTTGTTTACTGACAATCCATTCATTAATAATCTCTTCGCGTTTTCGTTCTTCCACCAGCGCTTTCAATGCCTGATAATCATCCGACACATTTGCCTGATGCGCTTTCACACGCGATTTAAGCCTTACGATAGCCACCACGTCTTTATCCGAATGGTTTCTCATACGAAACGGTTTAGATATTTCGCCAGCCTCCATTTTTTCGACTACGAGTCCCATTCCCTGGGGAAGTTCCTGCATTTCGAACCTGGAAGTCCCGTAATTCCGGCTTTCCATATCCTGGTTTACCATCAGCCCCTTATTGTTGCGTGTATCTTTATCGGCGGAAATATATGTGGCCGCTTCTTCAAATGTCACCTTCCCTTCTTTAATATGAGTATAAAGCGTATCTAACTTGCTTGTGGCTTTTACAATCTCCTGTTCCGACACTTTCGGGCGCAGCAGTATATGACGGCTATTCAACCGGTCGCCGCGTTTTTCAATTAACTGAATGATATGAAAGCCGTACTCCGTTTCAACGACATTCGATATCTTTGTCGGATCATTCAGGTTGAATGCGGCATTTGCATATTCGGACGCCATCTGTATTTTCGACATAAAGCCGGTTTCGCCTCCCCGCACAGCCGACGCCAGGTCTTCCGAATAAAGACTTGCAAGTGCAGAAAATATCCGCTCGCCTTTATTTATCTGCTCGGTAAACTCCCTTAACCTCGCTTTGATGGCATCAATATCTTCGATTGGTATCTGCGGCTCCATCGTTATGATCTCGACTTCGACCGTCGAAGGGATCATCGGCAGGCTATCTTTCGACAGCTGAGCGAAAAACTTCCTCACATCGGAAGGCGTCAATTTTATCTCGCCGACTATTTTTTTCTGCATCTCCTCAACCACTTGCTGGTCGCGTACAATTCGTTTCTGCTCCTCTTTTATCTGGGATAACTTTTTGCCTCCCATATATTCTTCCATCTTCTCTTTAGAACCGAACCTGTTGATACTCATATTGGCCCAACGGTCGACATATCGCAGCACGTTGTTTTCATCGGCATAGACGCTGTCTATTTTCGCCTGGCTGAGGAAAAGCTTTTGTACGGCAACCTGTTCCGGGATAAAACAATAAGGGTCGCCTTCGAAACGGATACCTTCATTTTTCATATAAAGACGTTGATTCTCAACATCCGAACGCAGGATAGCCTCATCGCCGACTACCCATATAACTTCGTCTATAACATTCTTTTGCGCTATTACCGGCATTGCCATGCAAACGGAAATAATTGCAATAAACAGTTTTTTCTTTATCATTACACTTCTATTTTTTATTCAGTAATAAACTTAACGGTCCCGTTCTTTACCGCATCGCGGTATAAATTTTCGCCGAACATACGCAGATAATCAATCTTACGCCTATTTACCAATACCTCCTGTATCTGCAGCTTCACATAATCAAAAGGGGCCTTACTGCCTGCCGGTAACTTATCCGATATATTCAGGAAATAAACATGCGTATCGTCCGATATTTCCAGATGCTTATTTGTTCTCAAGAACTGAGTGAGATTTGATATATGGTGAGGAATTTTAGCCATTACTTCATCAAAATTCACCCAGCGATCATAAAAATAATCATAAATAATAGCATTTTGAATGCCATATTTTTCGATTTTCTCCAACGATTCTTCGGAATCGGACATATACCATTTCCTGACATTTTCTAATCCGGGCGCATCAACGGGGACTTTAATAAACAACCCTTTGATAAGATTTTCGCTCAGGATAAACTGTTGACTGTTCTCCTCATAATATTTCAGTTGGTCAGGCTCGTTTATCGCGGCAGATACTTTATCCCTTATGATACGTTCCTGATAGCGATAACGCATCAATGAGCGTCTATAGTCATTGACAAGTTTATCAATTTCGGCCTTATCATCCCCGATATTCTGGTATGCAGCCTCGTCAATAAGTGCATCGATCACCCATTTTTTTATAATCGTCTCCGCCCTTATCAGGCTATCGGCAGAAGATATACCTTCGGGCAGTCGGCGCACAACATCTTCACGTGTAAAGATCCGGTCGTTAACCCTGACCAATACATCTCCGGAGGCTTTCTTCGCTCCCGGATTTCCACAAGTGGAAAAAAGAAACACATACAGAATCAATGAGAAATTTTGCTTCATCCCCGTTATCGTTCTTGCCGGTTAAGATATTTCTTAATATTCTTGATTACTTTTTTGTCGACTGTCACCGGATATTTTTCTTTCAGTTCCTTTATCCATTCCGCTTCAAGCTTTTCCTGCTCTTCGGCGGGATAACTCCATACGCGCTTGTTACTTATCTCAAATAAAAGTATACCATCATAATATTCTTTTACGATCATATTATATTCGGGATAATCTTTTTCCAGCTTTTCACGCTCCATTTCCGTCACTATTTCCCGCACGAACAGATCGAATATTTCCTGCATGAAATCAACAGATAATGTCTTTGCCGAGGTCGGCCTCCGGTTCATATAATCTACAAAATCATTCTGCATGAAATCAATCGTATCCAGCCGTATAAGGGGCTTTGTCATTTCCATTCCGCGATAAAAGAACGACGTATCCGTCGGGAAATATTCACAGGCAAGACGCTGCAGTTCGGCATAAGCCTCCTGATATAAAACGTATCCGTGACGGGCTTTCATTTTTTCATAAAACCCACGATATAAATCAAAATTACGATCCGAACGCTTCATAAATTCATAGATATGGCTCTCCGTTTCTTCGAACGGGATTTCCGTCTTTTTGTCTATCAGCTTGAGGATATGAAATCCGTATCGTGTTCGTATCGGCGCACTTATATCTCCTACATATTCTAAGGCAAACGCCGCCTCTTCAAACGGCTCAACCATCTCATCCGGTCCGAAATAAGGCAACATGCCGCCATACTTTCCTGTGACGGTATCATTTGAATACCGTTTCGCCAGTTCGGCAAAATCTTCGCCGGAGAGCGCCAGCCGACAGATCGAATCCGACTTCATCCTGACTTGCTCCACTTCCCCGTCCGTAAGATTTGACGACGGAAATACGCTAAGAATATGCGCTACCCGTACTTTCCCCGGATGAGGAATCTTCCTGTCAAGTTTAATCAGGTGGAAACCGAGCCTCGAACGCGTTGGCGGCGATATTTCACCTGTGTTCATCGAAAACAGCTTCTCTTCCAACGCTTTCATAATTTGCAGCGGGTAGGCATGTTCCTCGGCAACATAGACTGCATTGCCCTTAACCGAATCGTTTACGAGCGACCGGCCTACCGCCTCAAACGTCTCGCCTTTTTCCATACGATGATATGCCTCAAGAGCTTTTTCGTATGCCGCCACCGTATCTTCAGGAACAATCTCGCCCCCCGGGAAATAAAACAATATCTGTTTATATTCGGGAATATATTTCATCCGATCATACACGACACGCACTGCCGAGTCTTCGGCCGCTTTATCCGAAAGATAACTTTCCTGCAATTGCTTTACATAATCATTCAACTCTTTTTCAAATTTAGGCGCTTTATGAATCGATAACGCTTCGGCATCGGCAACTTTCAATTTATAAATTTTGAACAATTCGAGATAATCCGCAATCGATTTTTTATCTTTAAAATCAACCGTATTGCCTTTTTTCGCAATATAGATAAACTCGGAAAGCGGAATTTCTTTTCCTGCCACAGTCATCGCCACAGGGTCTTTTTTTTCTTTCGCTTCTATGGTCGTTAGCATTAATAACGAGATAAATAACATTCCTATTCTCTTCATAAATCTTCTATTTTAATTTATAATACCAATTAATTTGCTAATTCCGATAAAAATTTAATACGTACAAGACGTATCTCTTCTTCCGTATAATCACAACCTAACTCCTTAATAGCCTTTTCCAGCGAATCGGTTTCCGATTCTTTAAAATATTGGTAGATGTCGTCAATATGATCTTCATCCATCACATCATTAATGAAATAATCGATATTTATCCGTGTTCCGGAATAAACGATTGTTTCTATTTCATCCAGTAATTCCTCAAACTCCAAGCCTTTGCTTATCGCAATGTCGTCTAATGCCACTTTGCGGTCGATGCTCTGTACGATCCACACTTTCAACTTAGATTTATTGGCTACCGTCCGGACGCGCAAATCTTCGGGGCGAACGATCTCATTTTCATCGACATATCTTCTTATCACATCCACGAACTCTCTGCCGTAACGTTTGGCCTTTCCTGCTCCTACACCGGGTATATTCTGCAACTCCTCGACAGTAACCGGATATGTCGTAGCCATTGCTTCGAGCGACGGGTCCTGGAAAATCACATAAGGAGGAAGTTCCAATCTTTTCGACACTTTCTTCCTCAAATCTTTCATTATCGAAAACAACTCCGGATCGACGGCACACGAGCCTCCGCTATGTACGGGCGCTTCGTCGTTATCTTCATCTTCATCAAATTCATGATCTTTCACAACCATAAAAGATTCCTGTTTCTTCATGAAAGCCAAACCTTTCGCCGACATCTTCAGCAGTCCGTAATTTTCAATATCTTTTTCAATATATCCGGCAATCAACGCCTGGCGGATAACCGCTTGCCATAATCTTTCGTCTTCGTCTTCGCCGCATCCGAAAATCTCCAGCTGGTCATGCTTATATGACAAAATATCCGATGATTCACGGCCTATTAATACGTTAACGATATAATCGGCTTTATATTTTTCTTTCAAGATACTTATTGCTTCAAGTATGGTCAACAACAATTCCTTTGCTTCTATCAACTTTCTGGGTTTAAGGCAATTATCGCAATTTCCACAGTTATCCTCCATATATTTTTCCCCGAAATAATGCAACAGGACTTTGCGCCGGCAAACGGCTGTTTCGGCATAAGCAGCCGTTTCGAGTAACAATTGCTTACCTATTTCCTGCTCTACGATCGGCTTTCCCTGAAGGAATTTCTCAAGTTTCTGCAAATCTTTATTGGAGTAAAAGGCGAGGCATTGCCCTTCGCCGCCATCGCGTCCGGCACGGCCTGTTTCCTGATAGTATCCTTCGAGACTTTTAGGTATGTCATAATGAATTACATAACGTACATCCGGCTTATCAATGCCCATTCCGAAAGCAATTGTAGCCACGATAACGTCGATTTCCTCCATCAGGAAGGCATCCTGGTTTGCCGACCGCACCTGCGATTCCATTCCGGCATGATAAGCCCGTGCCTTAATACCGTTTGCATGGAGTATCTCGGCAAAATTTTCAACCTCCCTGCGGCTTAGGCAATAGATGATACCCGATTTACCTTCATTACTTTTTATGAATTTTATGATATCACGATCAATATCAGCCGTTTTAGGCCTTACCTCATAGTATAAGTTCGGACGGTTAAACGACGATGAAAAGACCGTCGCCTGCATCATTCCCAGATTTTTTTGTATATCGTGTTGTACTTTAGGCGTTGCCGTTGCCGTCAAGGCAATCAACGGGCGTGTCCCGATCTCATTTATTATGGGACGTATACGGCGGTATTCGGGACGGAAGTCATGCCCCCATTCCGATATACAGTGCGCTTCGTCGACGGAATAGAAGGAGATTTCTATCTGTCTGAGAAATTCGATGTTTTCTTCTTTCGTAAGCGATTCGGGGGCAACGTACAGCAATTTTGTTTTCCCTGACAAGATATCGGATTTCACGTCGTCGATCGCAGCTTTGTTCAACGACGAGTTTATAAAATGAGCGATGCCGTCTTCCTCGCTGAAGTGCCTCATGGAATCGACCTGATTCTTCATCAGGGCAATCAGGGGAGAGATGACTAACGCCGTTCCTTTCATCAATAAAGCAGGCATCTGATAACACAGCGATTTACCTCCGCCGGTGGGCATTAATACGAACGTGTCTTTTCCCGCAAGAACGTTTTCAATAATCTCCCGTTGGTTACCTTTAAATTTATCAAACCCAAAATGTAATTTTAATGCTTCCGTTAATCCGTTTTTTCCTGTTTCCGTCACCGTACCGAACGTCTTATCCGTTTCCTTAACCGCTCTTTTTTTATCGGACACCACCACCTGCATATTATTTTTTCCTGCGGTTTTTTTTACTGCATCCGTTTTTTTAACAACACTTGCCGCAGTCTTTACCGTTTCCGATTTTTTTGCCGAAGATTCATTTTTTGCCATATGAGAAAGTAATAACTATTATGCTATTTGTAATCTATTAACATCAGCATGTTCAAAATTATCTTTTGCGTACTGTAATGTTACATGTAATTTCTTTTGCGTCCCCGAAGGCATTTCATACATAGCATCCATCATTATGGTTTCAACAATCGAACGCAATCCGCGCGCTCCCAGTTTAAGTTCTATCGATTTATCAACGATAAAATCGTAAACATCATTGTCAAATGTAAGCTTTATATTATCCATATCAAACAATTTTACGTATTGCTTAATGATAGAATTTTTAGGCTCGTTGAGAATCCGCTTCAATATGTTCCGGTCCAACAGGTCGAGATATGTCAGGATCGGCAAACGCCCGATGATCTCAGGAATCAGGCCAAATGATTTCAGGTCGCCAGGAGTAATATATTTCAGCATATTATCCCTGTCTATACCCGACGTCGTGCAATTAGCCGTATATCCTACCACGCGCGTATTCAGGCGCTGTGCGATTTTCTTCTCAATCCCGTCGAAAGCGCCCCCGCAAATAAACAATATATTTTTCGTATCAACGGCAATCATCCGCTGTTCCGGATGCTTACGTCCACCCTGTGGAGGCACGTTCACTATAGAGCCTTCCAATAGCTTCAGCAACCCTTGCTGCACTCCTTCGCCACTCACATCACGGGTAATCGAAGGGTTATCGCTTTTACGTGCGATCTTGTCAATTTCGTCAATAAAGACAATCCCCCGTTGCGCCGCGCCGACATCATAATCGGCAGCCTGCAACAATCGCGTCAGTATACTTTCAATATCTTCCCCGACATATCCCGCTTCGGTAAATACCGTTGCGTCAACGATACAGAACGGGACATGCAATTTCCTTGCAATCGTACGTGCGAGCAGAGTTTTACCTGTCCCCGTCGCCCCTACCATGATGATGTTTGACTTCTCTATTTCAATATCATCCTTCGCATCTTTCTGCATCAGTCGCTTATAATGATTATAAACGGCGACGGAAAGATAGCGTTTGGCATCATTCTGTCCGATCACATATTCATCCAGGAAATGTTTGATATCGTAAGGTTTCGGAAAGTCTTTTTCGTCGAGACGAAAAAGGCTGCCTCCATTATGATGTTTCTCGTCCCGCACGATATCATAAGCCTGCGTCGCACAACTGTCGCAAATAGCACCTGAAATACCGGTAATCAACACATTAGCATCCTTACGGGTCTTACCGCAGAAAGAACATTTATCATCAGTTCTACTCATGGCTGATTAGCTTTTTTTAACAACACCTCGTCAATCATCCCATATTCTTTTGCTTCGGCAGCCGTCATCCAATAATCGCGATCACTGTCCCGCTCAACATCTTCGTACGGTTTTCCCGAATGTATCGAGATAATCTTATACAATTCTTCTTTCACCTTCAAAATTTGACGAACCGTGATCTCCATATCTGCGGCCTGCCCTTGCATTCCTCCCATCGGCTGATGGATCATCACGCGCGAATGTTCCAGAGCAAAACGTTTGTCCTTAGCCCCGGCGACTAACATGACGGAAGCCATTGACGCCGCAATACCGGTACATATCGTAGATATTTTACTGCTTATAAACTGCATCGTATCATATATACCCAATCCGGCATAAACGCTACCTCCCGGCGAATTTATATAGATTGATATATCTTTCCCCGGATCGCTGGTATCCAGATACAAAAGCTGCGCTTGAATAACATTTGCCGTATAGTCGTCTATCTGCGTACCAAGAAAAATAATACGATCCATCATCAATCGCGAAAACACATCCATCTGAGCCACATTTAACTGACGTTCTTCAATAATGGTCGGCGAGATATAACTGCCCGTAATACTCGCATAACTATCCAGAGTGTTACCATTCATACCTAAATGCTTTGTCGCATATTTCCTAAAATCATTCATACTACTTGTAAATTATTTAATTTCAATTTCCTGACATCAGGCGGCATAAACCTTCATTCATCCGCCTCTCCATTCGCTATTTTGCCAAATTCTTCATACGTCACTTCTTTCACCGTTACCGTAATTTTTTCCTTCAGTAAAGAAATAATCTTTTCGTCCAGGACCTTATTTATACAGTTATATAGCGTCCCTTCTTTTTTCAACATATCTTTTGAAACATTTTCCAGTATATCGTCGGGCACAGTCATCATGTTCTGCATATAATACATTTTTACGGCATGTTTCGCATAAGCTTCCAATTCTTCTTCCTCGACTTTGATACCATTCTCCTTAATCAGTTTATCTTTGGCATAATGATATTTCATATCTTCAATTGTCTTCGGATAATCATCCTCCACGTACTCTTTTGCCGTTTTTTCGTTCGAGAGCCGCATCCAACGTTTCAGGATATCGTCGGCAAATACGACATCACCGACTTTCTTCATTAACATCCCGCGTACATCTTCCATAAATTTATAGTTGCTCTCCGGCAATAATTGTTCGGAAAGAAACGCCTTTTCCTTGTCGCGAAACGCCGCCTCGTCCTGTATCACACCCGGACCGCAAATACGGTCAAAAAACTCCTGATTAAGTTCAGCCGGCTTATAGCATATGACTTCTTTTAACTCTAAAATAAAATCATTCTTTATATCTTTAACCTTCTCCCTGCCAATCATAAAGAATATGGCAAGATCCTTCGCCGCGCCGTCATATGCTTTATAAGGGTTAAACGTGATTTTATCGTTCAACGCTGCGCCGATAAACTTTTCCCGTTCCGTTTCATCCTTTATATGAGAAGGGCTGAGCGAAACATGTTCAATAAAGATGCCGCCGGCTTTCGGTTCGCCATCCTCCAGTTCCGTAATATTACCACTAACAACATCATCCATTTCTCCAACCTCCTCTCGATTATCGTATGAACCGAAATTTTTGCGATACGAATCTATCTGTTTATCAAGCATTTCATCGTCAACAACAATCTGATAAAAGGTAAGTTCATCTTCTTTTGTCAGTTCGAAATCAATATCCGGCAATAAAGCGACATCAAAATAAAACTCAAAATTTTCGTCCGCATCGAAATCAACAGGTTTCTGTTCGTTCTCATTTGGTATCGGTTCGCCTATTACATTAATATTATTATCGCGGATATACGCATATAATTTTTCCCCGATCAGTTTATTCACTTCTTCGGCCAAAGCATGCTTGCCATACAGTTTTTTTACAATACTAAGCGGAACCATACCTTTCCGGAATCCGGGCATATTTATTTGCCGGCGCAATTTATACAGATTCTTATCTAAAGATTCTGCGTAGTCATTCTTCTCAATCTCTACCTTTAATATGCCACTCACGGCATCGTTGTTTTTAAGAGAAACATTCATTCTATCTTGCTTATTAATTAATTAATCTGTACTCTTCCTGAAAATTAGGACGCAAAAATAATAAAAATATTTTACGCTCTGTCTTTATCTTTGAAATTTTTATTGACGAAGATAGCGGATATGATTAAATTTACAACCAATATACCGCCGCAACAGGCAATATAAAATGCCAGCCATTCACTCGCCGGCCTGTATATGAAATAAACGATAACCGTCGTTATAAATATGAATACGATAATAAACAGCAATACGCGCAACACTTTTTTCTTATCCATTTTTTTGTTGATTTATCTGCGAAGATAATGCTTTTATATTGTTTTGTTTGATTTAAGAGAAAAAAATACGATATTTGCACCACTTTTTGAGGAATTTAACCATTAAAACGATGAAAATATGACTAAAAGCGCATTACAAATTGCACGGGCAAAGTATACGCCCAAAGTTCCGGCCGCCTTAAAAGACAATGTTAAAGCGGTAGAAGGAAAATATACGCACTCGATTGCAGATCGGGAAGAAATCAAACATTTATTCCCTAATACTTACGGCATGCCGGTTGTTTCATTCGAGAAAAGTAACGAGAAAAAACCGCTGCCGGCTATCAATGTCGGAGTGATTCTTTCCGGGGGACAGGCGCCTGGAGGACATAACGTGATTGCCGGGATTTTTGACGGACTGAAAGCCGCCAACAACGATTCGCGCCTCTATGGATTTATTCTTGGACCGGGAGGACTGATAGAACATCGGTACATGGAATTGACAGGCGATATCATTGACGAATACCGGAACACCGGCGGTTTTGATATGATCGGATCCGGACGTACGAAACTGGAAACAAAAGAACAGTTCGATAAAGGTCTTGAAATATTGAAAGAATTAAAAATAAGCGCATTAGTAATAATAGGAGGCGACGACTCAAACACAAATGCCTGCGTATTGGCGGAATATTACAAAGCTATAAACGCTAACGTACAAGTGATAGGCTGCCCGAAAACGATTGACGGGGACTTGAAAAATGAGCAGATAGAGACGTCTTTCGGCTTCGATACGGCATGTAAAGTTTATTCGGAGGTGATCGGTAACATTCAACGGGATTGCAATTCCGCACGTAAATACTGGCATTTCATAAAACTGATGGGACGCTCCGCTTCGCATATTGCCCTGGAGTGTGCCTTGCAGACGCATCCGAACATCTGCATCATCTCGGAAGAAATAGAAGCGAAAAATATGTCGCTCGACGATATTGTCAACCTAATAGCCGCTGTCGTCGCCAAACGCGCCGAAGACGGCAACAACTTCGGAACCGTGCTGATTCCGGAAGGCCTTATCGAATTTATCCCTGCTATGAAACGACTGATTGCCGAACTGAATGATTTTTTGGCCTCTAACGAAGCTGAGTTCAAGATGATCAAGAAAAGCGAACAGCGTGCATACATCATCCGGAAACTGACAAAAGATAATTCCGAACTGTACGCAAGCCTCCCCGAAGGAGTGTCGCGTCAGCTGACTCTGGAACGCGACCCGCACGGCAATGTGCAGGTATCGCTGATTGAAACGGAGAAACTGCTGGCCGAAATGGCAGGCAACCGCCTTAACGAATGGAAAGCGACCGGTAAATATAAGGGCAAATTTTCTACACAGGTACACTTTTTCGGCTACGAAGGCCGGTGCGCCGCCCCGTCCAACTACGATGCAGACTATTGCTACTCGTTAGGATACACGGCCTCATGCCTCATAAATGCCGGGAAAACGGGCTATATGTCGTCCGTACGAAACACGATAGCCCCTGCCGACCAATGGATTGCCGGCGGCATACCTATCACAATGATGATGAATATGGAACGTCGTCACGGCGAAATGAAACCCGTCATACAAAAAGCACTTGTTAAGCTCGACGGCGCACCGTTCAAAACATTTGCAGCTAACAGAGACGCTTGGGCGCTCACCACAGATTACGTATATCCGGGACCGATACAATATTTCGGGCCGACGGAAGTTTGTGACGAACCGACTAAAACGCTGACGCTGGAACAAAACAGGTAAAGCCGCTTCATTGCGCACAGGCGAGGCCTCAAACAATCGCTTCAATACGTACTGCAGCTTGTGTGCCGCACAGTATGCGTTGAAGTGTTCGCCTCCTTTGAGGATTGTAAAACAAACAGAATGTCGAAAATTCCATGTATATATATGTAATAATTCCCGTAGCGTATGTATAAGAAACTTGTCATCCTGTCGGTATTTGTCGGATTGGAGTTCGCTTGCATCCTGCCGGCGAAACTTTCTGCCGCCGATGCAGGGCAGAAAGTTTCGCCACAGATATCTTTTCT